>JBASAH010000223.1:0-11678 GCA_049650505.1 Xanthobacteraceae bacterium | reverse complement strand
GCCTTGGCCGGCGTCATGCCCGCGCGACAGGCCATTGATGCCGTTGCCAGCGCGCGCACGGCGGCGCTGGTCGACCCGGAAGGCGAAGCTCTGGCGAAGTGTCTCGCCAGCCTGGCAAGCGCACCGGCTCACGCGATTGCCGCCGAATAGCGCAAAGACCCAGACCGGCTGGAACAGAGCTGCGCCGGCAATGGTTGTTTCCTTGGCCGCTTAGTTCCAAGTTCGTCTCAACAAGTCCCTGCAACGAAGTTCCTGGTCATGGCTCAAAAATCCGCCGGCAAATCCGCGCGGCGATCGTCACGCAGCAAGCCTTCCCGTACCAAGCCGTCGCGTCACAAATCCGCACGCCGCGGATCGGGCCGCGGCGGACGGCGCTGGTCGGCGCGCGTCACCCGCGAGAGCGACGCGCTCGATCTCCAACACCGCGTTTTTACCGGGCGCGATCCGAAAAAGATCGCCGCCTCGCTCAAACGCTCGGCGGAGCGCAGCCGCCGGCGCAAATCCAATGCGTACCGTTCGGCGCTCTCGATGTTGACATTCTACATCAATCGCGCCGGCAAAAATCTGCCGGCCGGCAGGCGCAAAACGCTGCAGCGCGCCAAGGGCGAGCTACGCAAGCAGTTCGGCCGCGACTGATCTCAGCCCCCGCTCTCCTTGCTCCTTGCTGGTCGCGGCCGGCCTTCGCTAGGCTGATCGAAGCGCGGGCGTAGTTCAGTGGTAGAACGACAGCTTCCCAAGCTGTATGTCGAGGGTTCGATTCCCTTCGCCCGCTCCAGTTCTTGAGGAAAGTTCGCCAGTTTTGGCCGACGGCGACTTGACCTTATGCCCATTATGCTTGCTAAGGTGGCCGCCATAGCGACCGCCAGGGAAGCGGCGCCGATGGGGCGGCGCCATACGCCATTCAATGTTCGCTGATCATGTTCGCTGACACCGGGCGCTGAGGGGAACGGGAATAGAGTGCGCACGCTTCTTAAGCTGAGCGGCGTTATCGACGCCATTAATACGCAAATAGGCAAGTGGGTTGCCTGGGCCATCCTCGCCGCCGTTGTGGTATCGGCCGTCAATGCGACGGTGCGCAAAGTGTTCGACATGTCGTCGAACTCTTGGCTCGAATTGCAGTGGGTGTTGTTCAGCGCCGTGTTTCTTCTGTGCGCATCATGGACACTGCGCGACAACGAACACATCCGCATCGACATCGTGAACAATCATCTGCCGCGCGGGTTGCGCAACGCGATCGAGCTTATCGGTCACACGTTTTTTCTCTTGCCGCTCACGATCGTTATTTTGGTGACCGGCATTCCCTTCTTCACGGAGTCCTTCACCATCAACGAGCAGTCCGCCAGTGCCGGCGGACTGCCGCAATGGCCGGCGAAATCTCTGATCATGATCGGATTTGCGATGTTGCTCGCTCAGTGCATTTCCGAGCTGATCAAGCGCATCGCCATCATCCAAGGCCTTATTCCGGATCCGCATGCAACGCAGGTCCACGTGCTCGAAGCCGAAGTCGAACATATCGTCGAGATCATGCGCAAAGATTAAGCGCCAGCCGCCGCTGCAGGGTCGAGGATGGAAGCCTTTATCGCAGAAAACTTGGCGCCGATTATGTTCGCCTCGTTGGTGGTCGTGCTTCTGCTCGGCTATCCGGCCGCGTTTTCGCTGGCCTTTGTCGGCTTGTTTTACGCGCTGGTCGGCATCGGGCTTGGTCAATTCCAGCCGGATTTCTTGCAGGCGCTGCCCGACCGCATCTACGGGGTCATGGCCAATGATACGCTGTTGGCGATCCCGTTCTTCACTTTCATGGGGTTGGTGCTTGAACGCTCCGGCATGGCGGAAGATTTGCTCGACACGATCGGTCAGCTATTCGGCACCGTTCGCGGCGGCTTGGCCTATGCCGTGATCTTCGTCGGCGCGCTGCTGGCCGCCACGACCGGCGTGGTCGCCGCATCCGTCATCTCGATGGGATTGATCTCGCTGCCGATCATGCTGCGCTACGGCTATGACCGCCGCTTCGCCTCGGGCGTCATCGCGGCATCGGGCACGCTGGCGCAGATCATACCGCCGTCGCTGGTTCTTATCGTAATGGCCGATCAACTAGGCCGGTCGGTCGGCGACATGTATGAGGGCGCTTTCATTCCCGGCATTGCTTTGGCCGGAATGTATGCGGTCTACGCTTTCATCGTTTCGGCCTTTTTCCCGAAAGCGACGCCCGGTCTGCCGATGGAAGCCGTAGGCTTTCGCGAGGACGACGACAGCCGCGGGCTTTGGTCGCTGCTTGCCCTCACCATTGCCAGCGCGGTGTTCGGCTGGTTCATGATGCGCACTTCGGAGACGCATGGCGCCGACTTCGTCGTGCTGACCATGTTCTTCGGTATCCTCTTCGCCTTCGGCGTGGCCGTCGTGAACTGGGTCATCGAGCGCGTCACTGGATTCCGCTTCCTATCGCGGATGGCGCAGCAGACCACGTTCGTCATGGTGCCGCCGCTGTTCCTGATTTTCCTCGTGCTCGGCACTATCTTCATCGGTGTCGCTACGCCCACCGAGGGCGGGGCCATGGGCGCCAGCGGTGCGCTCATTCTCGGCGCCGTCAAACGGCGCTTGACCTGGGATCTGGTTCGCCAGGCGATCGAGGCCACCGCGAAATTGTCGGCGTTCGTCATCTTCATCCTGATCGGCGCGCGTGTCTTCTCGCTGACCTTCTATGGCGTCAGCGGCCACATCTGGGTCGAAAGCCTGCTCACTTCATTGCCGGGCGGGCAGATCGGCTTTTTGCTCTTCGTCAATGCCTTCGTCTTCGTGCTGGCGTTCTTCCTCGACTATTTCGAATTGGCCTTCATCGTCATTCCGCTGCTCGGGCCTGCGGCGGAACATCTCGGCATCGATTTGATCTGGTTCGGCGTCATTCTCGGCATCAACATGCAGACCTCGTTCCTGCATCCGCCGTTCGGTTTCGCATTGTTCTATCTTCGCTCCGTGGCGCCGCGCGACTCTTTCCTCGACCGTATCAGTGGCAAGCTGACGCCGGGGGTGACGACCGGCCAGATTTATTGGGGCGCCGTGCCGTTCGTTGTGATCCAGCTCATCATGGTGATCACGGTGATCATGTTCCCCAGCATGGTCATGCACTACAAAGCGGGACTGTCGCAGGTCGATCCCAACAAGGTGCAGATCGAGATTCCACAGATCGATTTGCCGCCGATCGATTTTGCTCCGCCCAACTTCAAATAGCCGCTCCGGCTGTACTCACATAGACCGCGGGCGATGGCCCGATTGCACGCGCGGTAATCACCGGTCCGCGGACTTGTAGGGCTGGTCGAAAGACGCGAATATTTGCGCTGGTCTGTCATCTTCGGGAAAGATTGGCACGAGCGGCATATTGCGATTCCTCGATCAAATCGTTGGCTTCGTGTTGGCTGCCGCCAAATGGCTGGCGCTGCCCATTGTGACGTTACTCTTCCTGCAATGGCCGCTGCGCACGATTGTCGGCGCTTACTCGCGCGAAGCCAATGATCTCGGCCAATGGCTGTTCGCGCTCTATGTCGCGGCCAGCATTGCCGCCGCGACGCGCGCCAAAGCGCACCTCGCAGCGGACACGATATCGCGAAATTATTCGGATAATACGCGCCAATGGCTGGCGCGGGCCGGCGCGCTGTTCGGCCTCATTCCCTGGTCGATTATCGTCTTGATGACGAGCTGGAATATCGTACGGAATTCGATATTGCTTCAGGAGCATTTTTCGGACACAGGCAATCCCGGTTATTTCATCATCAAATTGGCGCTATTGCTGCTGGCGGTTTTGGTCCTGATTGAGGGCGTGATCGAGCTAGTCCGGCCGATCCGGGGGCCGACGTCGCAATGACCGCCGTGATGCCCTGGCTCGGCCTGAGCTTATTGATCTTCGTCGGTCTTGGCGTCGTTTTCACCGGCATCCCGGCGGCAGTCGTATTGCTCGCGGCGGCCTGTTTTGGCGCTGCGGTTGGAGCAATAAGCGGCGCGGCGCCAGTTCATCTGCTCGGCGTCTTGCCCGAACGTCTGATCAATCTGCTCGAAAACGACCTGCTCCAAGCCATCCCGCTCTATGTGCTGATGGGCGCGCTCATTAATCGCCTGCCACTCGCTGACGCGCTCTATCGTTGCTCCACCGCCATCCTACGCGGACCGGCGGCCCCGGTGGTTTCGGGATTAGTGCTTGGCGCCTTGCTCGGGCCCATGAACGGCTCGGTGGGCGCGAGCGTGCTGGCTTTATCGCGCGTCGCCGAACCGCGGCTTGCCGCTTCTGGAATTGCGCTACCGCGCCGCGCCGCAATCATCACTGTGGCGAGCACGCTTGGCGTCGTCGTGCCGCCCTCGCTGGTGTTGATCCTTCTGGGCGACGCCATGCTCAACGCCCATACGATTGCGGTCACTGCAACCGGCCGCGAAGACCGCGTAATCAACACGCAGGATGTATTTCATGGCGCGTTGGTCCCTGCCGCCCTCTACCTCGCCGCCTGCATCGCGATCGGTTGGTGGTTCAATCGCCGGGTCAAGCCGGACCAAGCCGCGGCTTCGTCGGCCGCGCCGCGGCCGACGGTGCAGCAAGCAGTGCTGGCCGTGGTGACGGTGGCAGCGATATTGATTCTGCTCGGCGGCGTCACCACTGGATATTTCTATGCCGTTGAGGCAGCGGCCATGGGCGGCTTCATTCTCCTTGTCGCAGGGTTCGTCAGCGGGCGATTGCCGCTTCCCGTTCTCAACGAAGTATTGCGCGACACGCTGGCGCTCACTGGCGCCTTATTCTTTCTCCTCGTCGCCGCCACGACTTTGACACTCGTGCTGCGAATCCTTGGCACCGATCAACTCGTCGCCGACTGGATAGTTGCCATCCCGGGCGGCCCGCTGAGCGCCACGCTCATCGTGCTTGGCGGGATCGGGCTCAGTGCGCTGGTGCTCGACGCCTTCGAAATCATTTTTGTCGTCGTGCCGATCGTCATTCCGCCGCTCCTCATCCGCGTAGCGGATGCGCGATGGGTCGCCGTTCTCGTCTTGCTCGCCCTGCAAGCAAGTTTCATTAATCCATTGATCGGCTACGCCGTCATGATGACGCGCACCGTTCTCAAGCAGGCAATTCCATTTCCGGCACTGCTGCGCTCCTTATTGCCGTATCTGTTCGCGCAGGCCGCTCTATTGCTTGCAGTTCTTCTGGTACCGCAGCTCACGCATGTCGGCGAAGGCGCTGACGATCGCAGCCGCAAACCGCCCGCTATTTCCGACCGCGAATTGCAACGGCGTTTCGAGCAAATGATACAGCCGGTGGAGCCGCCGCCGCTCGATGTCGAGCCGCGGCGCTAGAGCGTAGTTGCGTCAAATTGAATCGATCGGTGCTCTAGCATTTTGATGGAGCATGATCTTTTCGGGAAACCGGTTTCCATCCCCGGATCAAGTCCGAGGACAGGCTTTTTCCGGATCATGCTTTAAAAACTACGGGGTCGGCGCTGGGCCGGCCCCGTATATTCCGCGAAGATTTTGGCTGCCTCAGGTCTTGGTGCGGCTGCGGATCATAAAAGTCTCGTATGAGTATTCCGCGACCTGCCACCACAGATTTTCATCGTTACGGAATGTGTCGATCGAAGCCAGCACCTTCTTGAAATTTGGGTTCTTGGCCGATTCTTCGGCGTTTACTTCATTCGATGCCTTCAGACAGGCTTCCATGATGGCTTGACTGAACGGGCGCAAGTTCACGCCGTTCGCAACCAAGCGCTTCAAGGCCTGCGGGTTGCGAGCATCGTAACGTGCCTGCTCTTCGACATTGGCGTAACCGGCGGCGGCCTCCACGAGCGCTTTGTAATTTTTTGGAAGCTCGTTCCACTTGGCGAGATTGATCAGCAAGTGGTTCGCCGTGCCGCCTTCCCACCAACCGGGATAATAGTAATATTTAGCGATTTTGTAGAAACCGAGCTTCTCGTCATCGTAGGGGCCGACCCATTCGGCCGCGTCGATGGTGCCCTTTTCCAGCGCCGGGTAGATGTCGCCGCCGGCGAGCTGTTGCGGCACCGCACCGAGCTTGGCAATCGTCCTGCCGGCCCAACCGCCAATGCGCATTTTCAGACCATTGAGGTCTGCGACGGTGTTGATTTCTTTCCGGAACCAGCCGCCCATCTGCGTGCCGGTGTTGCCCATCGGCAGGCATTTGGTGTTGAAGTTGGCGGCGGCGAACTCGTCGATCAGCGTTCGGCCGTCGCCCTCGTAATACCAGGCGTTTTGCTGGCGAGCATTCAGACTGAACGGAGAAGCGCAAAACAAGGCCCAGGTCGGATCCTTGCCGATGTAATAATATTGCGCGCTGTGGCCCATCTCGACCGTGCCGTTTTGGACGGCGTCGAGTGCTTGGAGCCCGGGTACGACTTCACCGGCAGCAAAGACTTGGATTTGGAATTTGCCGTCGGTTGCTTCGGAAACAAGTTTCGAGAAGGTCAAGCAGGCGCCGAACAGCGTGTCGAGCGACTTCGGCCAGCTCGTAGTCAGACGCCATTTCAGTTCCGGCATGGATTGGGCGATCGCCGGCATGGCAACCGCGCTGCCGGCAAGTCCGACGCCCGCGGTTTTCAAGAATTGACGACGTTTCATAGGACAGTCTCCCCTTGGGCGGAGCCGGTCGCGGCGCCGCGTGGCCTGCTAGCAGGCTCTGACGCCATTTTAAGGACCTTCCGCGAAGGCGTGAAGCGCAAAGACGCAAAATCCAACACCGCAGCTCGGGCGGCAAAGCCGGTTTCACGTGCTGTGCCGCTAAGTCGCAGGCTGTGCCGAGGACGGCCTGCCGCCGGCCGCCGCAATCAGCTGTTTTTCTTCTCTTCCAGGAGCGCCAGCTTGCTCCCGAGCCAGCGCGTGGTCGGCGCCTGGATCAGGATTGTCATCAGGATGGCGATAAACGTGACCGACGCAATCATCTGCGCGCCCGGCGCGTTCATACCGAGCAAGATGCCGGCGAGCGCAGCGGGAATGACGCCGGTTTCCCGCGTCCAGCACATGAACAACATCTCATTGAGACTCCACCGCGCTCGGCGATCGGGCAGCGCGCAGGCGAACACCGTGATCGGCCGCGCCACGAACATAAAAATTATAACCACGAGCACGCCGCCCGCCAGGTAACGATTCATCAAGCCGAAATCGACTTGGCTGCCAAGGAGGATGAAAATAAACAACCGCATGATGAATGACGTCGTCTCGACATATTGATCGAGCCGCAGCGACTCGGCCCTGCCCATTTTGAATCCGAACGAATCTTTGTTGCCCAGCATGATGCCGAACACGAATACCGCCATGAAGCCACTGGCGCGCATGCCGTCGGCGGCGAAATATGCGCCGATCACCGCCATGATCGTCACAACCGGGGCATATTCCATGAAAAACGCCCAGCGTTCGTGCGCGATCAAGAGCGCAGCGAGATAGCCGAGTATGGCGCCGGCAGCGATGCCGAGCGCGGCTTGCGTGAGCAGATCGAGCAAAGACGATGACAACGAAAACTCGCCGGTGCCCATCGCAACCGTCAACACGCCGAACGTGACGATCGCGCCGGTGGCATCATTGAAAGCAGACTCGCACATCACCGTTTGCGCCACGCGGTCGCGAACGTGAACTTGCCGAAAAATCGGCACCAAAGTCGCCGGATCGGTCGAAGCCAGCGTGGCGCCGAGCAGCGCCGCCACGATCCAAGGCACGCCGAGCACAAAATGTGCGGCGGTGCTGGTGATGATCGCGGTAATTAGCACGCCGACGGTTGCGATGACGATGATCGTAATCCAAACCTGCTTCATTACATGAAAGCGGAGCGAGGCGCCGCCGTCGAACAGGATGTAGCTCGCGCCGAACAACAGGAGAATTTGATAAAGCGCGGAATCAGCTTTGATGTCGATCAAACCCAGAGCCTGCGGCCCGATCATCATTCCGGCGACGAGGAATACCGCGACGTCGGGAATTTTCGTCTTCTGTGCGAACAGTCCGGCGACCGTGCCCACCGCCAGAATGAGCCCGCCGGACATCAGCGTCTGCTTGGCAATTTCGACTGAAGCCGGCTGGTCCAATTATTCCTCCCCGATTCGATCGCGAGATTTTTTGCGGCGCACACAGGTCGAAGGAAGCTATAACAAAGTTCACGGACATGCATGGCACCTGGTCAACATGGGCTGCCAACATGCCCTAACTTGCGTAGCCTACTCCAAGGAACAAGTGATACTGGTTGCAAGTTCTTAGGTCGTCGTGACCGCACTTTTAGACGCGGTCAATCGGTCGGCAAGGATTAACAGGCGCGATATGAATCAGCCAAATACCGGCCGGCATAGCACCCGCTCCGCGTGGAGCTGGTGGTATCTGCTCTTTGTGATCCAGTTCGTCGCGGTGCTTTGGCCACCCTTCTACAACTCGGTCGAACCCTCGTGGGCCGGCATTCCGTTTTTTTATTGGTATCAGCTCCTGTGGGTCATCATCGGAGCGATCCTGACCGCGGTCGTCTATTTTGCGACCGAGGATTAGCGGGTCGGCCCTCCTACATGGGCGCGCAGCAGTGAGAAGCCTCGGATAGAACAAAGAAGATTGGAGCAATGCCGTGGCCGACGTGAACTGGGTCGCTCTGACCGTTTTTATCCTGCTGTTCGCGTTCATCACCTGGCTCGGTTTTGCTGCCGCGCATTGGCGCAAAGGCGACCTCGACCTGCTGCACGAATGGGGTCTCGGCGGCCGCCGGTTCGGCACGATCATCACTTGGTTCCTGGTCGGCGGCGACCTCTACACGGCCTATACCTTCATCGCCGTTCCGGCGCTTGCCTTCGGTGCCGGCGCAATCGCATTTTTTGCGGTGCCGTACACGGTCGTCATCTATCCAATCCTGTTTCTAGCGTTTCCGCGGCTGTGGTACGTCTGCCACAAGCATCATTACATCACCGCAGCTGACTTCGTGCGCGGCCGTTTCGGCAACCGCTGGCTGGCGCTTGCGGTGACGATCACCGGCATCGTCGCGACCATGCCGTACATCGCACTGCAATTGGTTGGGCTGCAGGTAGTGATCGGCGCGATGGGCGTATCGGGTCCCGGTTATGCCAACGATCTGCCGCTGGTCATTGCGTTTATCATCCTAGGCGCATTCACCTATTCCAGCGGCTTGCGCGCGCCGGCATCGATTGCGATCGTGAAGGATATCCTGATCTACATCACGGCTTTTGCCGCGGTGATCGCGGTGCCGATTCAATTAGGCGGCTTCGGTAAGATCTTTTCCGTGGTGCCGGCCAACAAATTGCTATTGGCCGCGCCCGCTGCGAATAGCACCGGCGCCTATGGGATCTATGCGACGCTGGCGCTCGGCTCGGCCTTGGCGCTGTTTCTCTATCCGCATTCGCTGACCGGCATCCTCAGTGCGTCCAGTGGACGCGCCATCCGCCGCAACGCGGCGATGCTGCCGGGATACTCGTTCATGCTTGGATTGTTGGCGCTGGTCGGCTTCTTTGCGATTGCCGCAGGCGTCGGCAGCCTTCCGGAGTACGCCGAGGGTTTCAAGCAATTCGGCAATAACTTTGCCGTGCCGGCGCTGTATCTGCACAGCTTCCCGTCATGGTTCGCCGGCATCGCCTTTGCCGCGATCGGCATCGGTGCGCTGGTGCCGGCCGCGATCATGTCGATCGCGGCGGCGAGCCTTTACACCCGCAACATTCATCGCGAATTCATCAACCGGAATCCTACCGACAAGCAGGAAGCGCAGATGGCGAAGTGGGTATCGCTGATCGTCAAGTTTGGCGCGCTTGTCTTCATCCTGTTCGTGCCGTCGCAATATGCGATTTATATGCAGCTTCTCGGCGGTATCTTGATTATCCAGACGGTGCCGGCGGTGCTGCTCGGGGTCTATACCCGCTGGTTTAACGATTGGGCTCTGCTTGCCGGCTGGGCCGTGGGCACCGCGGCTGGCACCTGGATGTTTGTCGCTGCCAATCTCACACCGAACTATCCGCTGGCGATCGGCGGCTATACCTTCCCAGGCTATAGCGCGCTCTACACGGTCATTCTTAATCTCATTGTCACGGTAGTTTTGACGCCCGTGTTCAACGCCATGAGTGCCGCCCAGACCGACGCGACCGTCGCCGCCGACTATCACGCCTGAGCGCGCGTTGCCGAAGCTCCCTTGATCGTGGCAAATTACGGCAGCCGCGCAGCGGCGGACCGCACTGTCGAGGGAGAAAAATATGGCCTGGGTCAAGGCGACGGATATCGCATATGGGCGCTTGAAGGCTCCCGATCTCGACATCATGGAGGAGTTTCTGACCCGGTTCGGCTTGCGTCGCACCGAGCGGACCGCCAACGCGCTCTATATGCGCGGCACCGATCCTAATCACCACATTCATGTCACTGAGAAAGGCGATCCGAAATTCGTCGGTCTTGCTTATTACGCCGAAAGCGAAGACGACCTGAAGCGATTGGCTAAGGCGCCGGGCGCCTCAGGAATCGAAAATATCGACGAGCCCGGCGGCGGTAAGCGGGTTCGCCTGCGCGAGCCCAACGGCTATCAGATCGAGGTGGTTTGCGGCATCGCGCCGGTGCCGGAAATCCAGGTGAAGCGGCAAAAGCTTAATTCCGGCGAAGCGCCGTTGTCGCGGGCTGGTGAATTGATGCGGTTGCCCAGGGGACCATCACACGTCAAGCGCGTCGGTCATGGCGTATTGATGACGCCGCGCTTTCGCGAGACGGTGGATTGGTTTCGCGAAATGCTTGGATTTGTCTGTTCCGACGATGTCTACGTCGAAGACAAGAACAACATTATCGGATCATTCAATCGCTGCGATCGCGGCGATCGCTACGTCGACCATCACGTCTTCTTCTGCCTGGCGCACGAGAAGACCGGGCTCAACCATCTTTCATTCGAAGTTTCGGACATCGACGATGTCTGCATGGGGCACGACTATCTCAAGCAATTCGGCAAGTACGAGCATATGTGGGGCATCGGCCGGCACGTCCTCGGCAGTCAGGTCTACGATTATTGGGCGGATCCATGGGGACGCGTTCACGAGCACTGGGCCGACAGCGACCGCCTCAACATCGCCAATGGCTCCAATCTCGTGCCAGCGCAGGAAGCGCTGGTGTCGCAATGGGGTGAGGCGCCGCCGGAAAAATTCATCAACCACGCCAGCCCGTAAGCCTTACATCCGGGTGACGCGGGCGTGCAACAGCGCCGCCCGGCCGCCGCGAACTTCCTTGACGCAGCGTGCCAGAGCCGCGACGACATCGGCCGGATCGCTCACCTCTTCGCCATAGGCGCCAAATGCTTCGGCAACCTTGGTGAAATGCACATTGGGCGCAAGCTCCGCCTCGAAAGCATTGGCGGATTTAGCTTCGCCCTCCGGGTACACGCGCAACGTCGACTGCTTCACCGCGTTCCAACCGGTATTGTCCATGACGATCGACAAAAACGGTAAACGGTACTGCTGCGCGACGGCAAACGCCGATGTCGGATTGCCGAAATAAAATCCACCATCGCCGCAGATTTGGACGCTGAGCCGCTCGGGCGCGGCGAGCTTGGCGCCAAGCGCGGTGCCGGCGGACCAGCCCAGGCCGCCGCCACCGGCGCGAACCGTGGTGTTGGGGACGCGGCGGGGAATCTGCATGAGTACGGCGGCCGCATTGGTCACGCCTTCGTTGAAAATCATGTCTTGATCGTCAAGCAG
>JBASAH010000222.1:0-5943 GCA_049650505.1 Xanthobacteraceae bacterium | reverse complement strand
CGCGCCGTGGCGCGCGCCGATCGCGACATCGCGCGGCGCGTCGGTTTGGCAGCGACACTGCGCGGCGGTAACGCACCGCTCGCCTCCAATCGCATGCTCCAATATTCCCAAGTTCTGGTCACGACATTCGGCATCGCGCTTAGCGTGCCAGCGAGCTTGACCTCGCCGCGATGTAACGGCTCGGGCGTACCTAGGGTAAACGCGCGCAGCTGATAATCGGCGTTCTGGCACATGAAGATGGCGCGCGCCACGAGCTCCTTCAGGCTAACGCCGACGACCGTCGCACCGTGGCGATTCATCAGCACCGCCGAATTTTGACCGAGCGCACGGGCCAGCGAGCGTCCCTCCTCCGGCTTAACCACCAGAAGATTGGTATCGCCGAACTCGTCATGTTGGTCCCAAAATGGCGCCTCCTCGCCCATGGCCGCGCCCAAGTGAAATACCGGCACGATCGGCTTGTCGGCGATGCAGAACGGCATCACCGCCGGGGCATGATGATGGCACACGGCCATCACGTCTTTGCGCGCCTGATAGATGCAGCCGTGAATGACGCGCTCGGCATAAAGCAGCGCTTTGGCCGGCCGCACCGGCTCGGAGTCCAGCGTGAACTCCAAAATATCATCGGGTTCGATCAAGAGCGGCGATCGCGATCGTGATAGTAAATAGCGATCCGCGAGTGTCGGATGACGCATACTGACATGGCCGAAAGCATCGAGGACGCCTTCATGCGCGAGGATGCGATTGGCAAGCGCCAGCTCCTCGACCACACCGGTCATTCTATTGAGCACAGTTTCCCCCCGCTAGAACGGTGTGAGATTTTCGCCGAATCGTCATCCCGTTCTAGCTTTTTATTTCTAAGCGGCCGCAGTTTTACACAGTGGCGAACGGGATCAAGCCTTCAATGCGCGCACATTGAAAGCGCGAATGGGCCGATGCAGGCCTTTCAGATCGAGGTCGCCGAGCGGTTCGAGATCGGCGATCGACTCGACGGCAACCTGCACTCGCACGTCGATCAGAATCTGGCCGTCGTTGGCATGCCCGCACAAGCGCGAGCCGAGATTGACGACCGTGCCGGTCGCCGAATAGTGGAAGCGGCGTTCGTAACCGACGTTGCCGAGCGTGGCGTGGCCTGAGGTGATACCGATGCCGAAGCCGAGATCGTGACCGTAGCGGCGCCACTTTTCCGCCAGCGCCGCCACGTTCGTTCGCATCTCAGCTGCCATACGCACCGCGCGCACCGACGGTTCGGCACACGGAATCGGATCGTTGAAGATGATCAGCAGACCGTCGCCGGCGAAATGCTGCAACGTGCCTTCGAAGCGATCGATCGACTCGCCGAGACAGCGATAATATTCCTGCAGGACCGTGATGATGTCTTCCGGCTCGGCGTGCTCGGCAAAGCCGGTAAAGCCGCGAAGATCGCAGAACACGACGGTGATGTCGCGGCGGTGACTCTCCAGGAGCTTCTCGTCGGTGACCACCAGCTTGGCGATCTGCGGCGACAGAAAGCCCTTCAACTTGTTCATGCGGTCGAGTTCGGAAACTTGCTCATTGACGCGTTGTTCGAGCGTTTGATTCCAGGTGGTGAGATCCTTGGCCTGGGCCTGCACTTGATCGTGCAGTTCCTTGATCCGCAGCATCGAGCGGACACGCGCGACCAGCGCCGCCTGGTCGATCGGCTTAGTGAGATATTCGTCGGCGCCGGCATCGAGCCCGGTGACCACGTCCTGAGACGCCGCCCGCGCGGTGCACAGGATGATCGGCATGAACGGCATGGCCGGATCTTTTTTCAGCCGCCGGCACACTTCGAAGCCGTCGAGCTTCGGCATTTCGACATCAAGCAGCATCAGATCGGGACGATGCTCGCACGCACTCGCCAATGCCTCTTCGCCGTCGGCCGCCTGCAGCGTCTCATAGCCGTGCTTTGCCAGCCGGGTGACGAGGATATCCCGGTTGGTCTCGTTGTCGTCGACGATGAGGATGCGCGCTGGACTGTGCATGGCACTCTAGAAACGCCTGTTAAAGCGAAACGATTTTAGGTTGAATCGCCATTTCGCTTTAGCTCATTGTTTGAGCATGATCTTTTCGGAAAACCGGTTTCCACTTTTCCGGATCATGCTCTATGGCAGGAACTCTTTGATCTTGGCGAGCAACTGCCGCGGGCTATAGGGCTTGGTGACATAGGCATCGCAGCCGGCGGCATGGGCTTTGCCATCGTCGCCGCTCAAGGCGTAGGACGTGACGACGATGACCGGAATATTCTTCAAATCGGGATCGGCCTTGATGCGGCGCGTTGCCTCATAGCCGTCCATCAGCGGCAGCTGAATGTCCATCAGGATCAGATCGGGACGCTGTTCTTTCGCGGCGGCAACGCCGGCTTCGCCATCCCAGGCTTCGCTCATTTCGTAGCCGACGCTGCCCAGCAGATCGCGGAGGATCTGCCGATTGTCCTCTTGGTCCTCGACGACAAGTATGCGCTTGCTCATGCCTTCCCCGCTTGATGATCGACGCGCAATGGTACGGTGAAGAAAAACGTCGAGCCGCCGCCCAGCTTCGATTCGACCCACAGCCGTCCGCCATGCATTTCGACGATCCGCTTCGCAATAGCAAGGCCAAGCCCGGTGCCGCCTTTGGCTTTGGTATGCGTGCTCTCGGACTGCTGGAATTCCTCAAAAATCTTGGCTTGATCGGCCTCGGCAATGCCGGGCCCGGTATCGGTCACCGCAATCGTATAGCTGCCGTTCGCCGCCGCGGCTTTCATGGCGACTTCGCCGGTATCGGTAAACTTGATCGCGTTGCCGACAAGATTGAGCAGCACCTGCGATAGCCGACGTTCATCGCCATGCGCGGCCGGCAGGTTCGACGGTACTTCGAGCTTGAAGCCGAGCTTCTTGTTGCCAGCCAGCGGCTCGACCGCGACATAGACGCCCTGCATCATGTCCTTGATCGAATAGTCGTTAAGCATGAGCACGAGCTGTCCCGCCTCGATCTTCGAGAGGTCGAGCACGTCGTTGATGAGGCCAAGGAGGTGCTTACCATTGGTTTGGATGCGCTCGAGCACGTTGCGCATCTTCTCCGGCGCGTCGCCGTAAATGCCGTCGAGGACGAGCTCGGCATAGCCAAGGATGGCGTTGAGCGGCGTGCGCAATTCGTGGCTCATATTGGCGAGGAATTGCGACTTGTGCTTGCTCGCTTCTTCGACCTGGCGACTCTTTTCCTGGATTTCCTCGAACAGCCGCACGTTCTCGATGGCGATCACGGCCTGGTCAGCGAAAGTCGTGGCCAGATCGATCTGCTTATCGGTGAACGGCCGCACCGTTGTGCGGCCTAGAATGATGATGCCAATCGGGCTTCCTTCGCGCAGCAGCGGCACGCCAAGGAAAGTATGGAAACCAGCCCGTTGCGAGATTGCGGTCATGGTATATTCCGGGTCGACTTGAACGTCGGCGACATGGACGGGCTTGCCTTCCAGCAAAACTCGACCCGCAATCGTTCCTCGGCTTGGTTCGATTGGATGATTTTGCATATACTCGCTGTACTCGCTTGGCACACCGCGAGTAGCGACATGAAGGAAGCCGAGGCCCTTCGGTCGGCGAACCGATACCATATCCGCGTCGCACAGCCGCGCGACTGACTCGACCAGCGTATTGAGCACCGACTGCAGATCGAAGGTCGAGCGGCTGATGATTTTCAGCACTTCCGATGTCGCGGTCTGCTGCTCCAGTGATTCAGAAAGCTGGTGTGTGCGCTGCTGTTCGGCCTCGAACAGCCGAACGTTCTCGATCGCGATCGCGGCCTGATCGGCAAAGGTCGTAAGAAGAGCGATCTCATTTTGGTCGAAGGCTTGCACTTCGGTGCGGCGCACCAGGATGCAGCCCAGCGCGCGATCCTCGCGTACCAGCGGAACAGCGAGGATTGTGCGATGCCCGAATCTCTGTGCGAATTCGCGTCCTCGGGCAAAATCGTCGCCCGCTTTCTGCTGGTCTTCGAGTTGTACGGGCTGCATGTCGCAAATGGCGCGCCCCATGACGGTGGAACGATCAAGCGCCACTTCGCCAATGTCCCGTCTCAGCTCGCCGTAGGCAGCGCCGCTGCGCAAGATATTGCCTTCGAGCACAATGATATCGACAACTTGTGCTTTGCAGATGCGGGCTGCGTGCTCGGCAACTGAATTGAGTACCGGCTGCACGTCATCCGGCGAATTCGAGATCACGCGCAGGATTTCGCCAATCGCCGTCTGTTGCTCCAAGGATTCGCTTAATTCGTGGGTGCGTTGGTCGACCTTTTTTTCCAGGTCGGCATAGGATTCTTGCAGCTTGCCGGCCATATCGTTGAACTGATTGGCGAGCGCTTCGACTTCATCGCCGGTCTTGATGTTGATGCGTTGGCCGAGGTCGCCGCTGCCAAGCCGTGCGGCGCCAGCGCGCAGCGCCTGGATCGGCACCACCATGCGCCCGGCTAGAAACATAGCGGCGATAAAGGCGAGCGCCAGCGCGCCGAGCAGGACATAACCGGTGCGCGCGATCGCCCGATAAAGCGGGCCGTAAGCTTCTTCTATCGGGGTCTCCACAAAAACAAACCAGCCGAGCGGATTAACCGGGGCGTAGCCGGTAAGCACTTTATGTCCGGCGATATCGTCGGCTTCCCGCACCGCCTCGGCCGAGGAGCCGGCGCGGGCGCTGCGCACCTGCGCCAGGCGCGACATATCGGTGTTGCGCAACACCAGACTGATGTCGGGATGCGCAATCAACCGGCCGCCGGAATCGACCACGTAGGCGCGGCCATGTTCGCCGACCTTGATCTTCGAGACGACATCCCAAATGAGCTTGAGATTGACTTGCGCGATGCTCACGCCGGTGTCGCGCCGGGTACCGGCGAGCGACAAGGTCATATAGGGCTCCGATTCGCGGCGGAAGTAGACCGGCCCGTAATAGACCTTGTGGGCGGCGGCTTGCGTGAACTCCGGCTTGTTCGAATAGTCGATGCCGCTGCCAACCACGTCCATGGTCAGCCGCGAGACTTTAAGTTGCTCGTGACCCGCCGCATCGATTTGTGCAAGCTCGGTGATGGCCGGAACCTGACGCAGGAGACGCAGCGCATCGAAGCGGCGCTGATCGAGGGTGCCATCGGTCCACGGCAGCTGCGTGGTCCAGCCCACTTGGCTTTCAATCTGAGTGATGAATTCTTCGATCTTATCGGCCGCGGCAAGCGCCTGTTGCTGCTGGATGCTGATCAAAGAACCCTTGTGTTCTTGATAAGAAAACCAGACTTCGAAGCCGCCATTGGCAAGGAGCGCGAGCACGACCACGGCGACGAACAGAACGGTATATTTGATAAACAGCCGGCTGCGCATGATCGACGCGCCGACCGCCGAACGGGCGCCGCTGGAGCGATTCGTCAAATCGGGCTTGGGCCCGGCACCTTTTTGGTCGACGTCGGCTTTCATTTCATGATCTTAGCATTTCGTCGCGCCCGCATCACTCGATCACCTCATCAGCGCGCGCGAGCAGCGCAGCCGGAACTTCCAGTCCGATGGCGCGGGCGGTTTTCATATTGACCACAAGCCCGAACGAAACCGGCTGCTCGATCGGCAGGTCGCCCGGATTGGCGCCGTGCAAAATTTTATCGACATAACGGGCGGCGCGGCGAAACAGATCCGACGAGCTCGTGCCGTAGGACATCAGTCCGCCTTCAACGACATTCCGTCTCAGCTGGAACATTCCCGGAATCCGGTTCTTCAGCAGAAAATCGATGACCTCGGCCATATGCATTTGATGCAACGTATCGTTGGTCGTGAGTACGGCATCGGGCCGGTTCGCTAACATTTCCGTAAACACGGCGGGGAAATCGCCAGCCGCACGCGCCTCCAAAGGCCTCAGGCTCGTACCGAAGAACGGGGTCGTTCTCCACAACGCGTCGAGGGTTGCAGCGCTAGATACATTG
>JBASAH010000221.1:0-15995 GCA_049650505.1 Xanthobacteraceae bacterium | reverse complement strand
GCCGGCGCCGACCGCGATGCACAGCAAGGCCGTGAACGCGATCACCGGATGCATGTGACCGGGCGCCAGAATGAGCCCGACCAGCGCGGTGAACACCACGAGCGACATAACGCGCGGCTTCATCAGCTCGAAGTAGTCGCCTACTCCCGCGAGGCTGGGCCCGGCGCGCGCGATTGTGACGCTCATCGGATCAGCGGCAAGGTTTCATATTGATGAAATGGCGGCGGCGACGGCAGCGTCCATTCCAGCGTAGTCGCGCCGGGACCCCACGGATTGGCCGCCGCGCGCTCCTTGCGAACGAAGGCCAATATCATGCCGTAGAGGAACACCAGCACGCCGAAACCGGAAATATACGAGCCGATCGACGAGACGAGATTCCATCCGGCGAACGCGTCCGGATAGTCGACATAGCGGCGCGGCATGCCGGCAAGGCCGAGGAAATGCTGCGGGAAGAACACCACATTGACGCCGATGAAGGTAAGCCAGAAGTGCAGCTTGCCGATTGTTTCGCTGTACATGTAGCCGGTCATTTTCGGGAACCAATAGTACCAGCCGCCGAAAATGGCGAAGACCGCGCCGAGCGACAGCACGTAGTGGAAGTGGGCAACGACATAGTAGGTGCCGTGCAAGACGCGATCGACGCCGGCATTGGCGAGCACGACGCCGGTGACGCCGCCAATGGTGAACAGGAAAATGAATCCGATCGCCCATAGCATCGGCGTCTTGAACTCGATCGAGCCGCCCCACATGGTGGCGATCCAGGAGAAGATCTTCACCCCTGTCGGCACCGCAATCACCATGGTCGCGGCGATGAAATAAGCCTGCACGCTCGCCGACATGCCGACATTGTACATGTGGTGCGCCCAGACGACGAAGCCGATGCCACCGATCGCCACCATCGCATAGGCCATGCCGAGATAGCCGAATATCGGTTTGCGCGAGAACGTCGCCACGATCTGGCTGACCATGCCGAAGCCGGGCAGGATCAGGATGTAGACCTCCGGATGACCGAAGAACCAGAACAAGTGCTGGAACAGAATCGGATCGCCGCCGCCGTCGGGCGAAAAGAATGTCGTGCCGAAGTTGCGGTCGGTCAACAGCATGGTGATCGCGCCGGCCAGCACCGGCAGCGACAGCAGCAGCAGGAATACCGTCACCAGTTCCGACCACACGAACAGCGGCATTTTGTGCAAGGTCATGCCGGGCGCGCGCATATTGAAGATCGTGGTGATGAAGTTGATGGCGCCGAGAATAGACGACGCACCGGCGAGGTGGATCGACAGGATCACGAAGTCCATCGCCGGTCCGGGATGACCGTAAGTCGACAGCGGCGCATAGATCGTCCAGCCGGTGCCGGCGCCATTGGTGCCCGGCTCGCCCTCGACGAACATCGAGATCAACAGAAGCGCGAAGGACGCCGGTAACAGCCAGAAAGAAATGTTGTTCATGCGCGGGAACGCCATGTCCGGCGCGCCGATCATTAGCGGGATCATCCAGTTGCCAAAACCGCCGATCATCGCCGGCATGACCATGAAGAAGATCATGATCAGTCCATGCGCGGTAACGAACACATCGAACGTGTGAGTTTCGTGAAAGATCTGCAGGCCCGGATACATCAATTCGGCGCGGATCGCGATCGACATGGCGCCGCCGATCAGGCCGGCCATGAGCGCGAACACCAGGTACATCGTGCCGATGTCCTTGTGATTGGTGGAATAAAGAAAGCGCCGCCAGCCGTGCGGGATTTCGTGCGCTTCCCCATCGCCGTGCGCGGCGTGTGCCATCGTATCCATTGCCAATTCCTTCGTGTCTGCGACCGTTATCGGGCCGCAGAAGTTTCGGCCGCGGCAACCGCATTATGCGCGGCACTATTGTCGCTGCCGTATTTCTGCTTCGCACTGCTCAGCCAAGTATCGAAATCGTTCTGATTCACGACGCGCACCGCAATCGGCATAAAGGAGTGATCCTTGCCGCACAGCTCCGAACATTGGCCGTAGAACACGCCTTCGCTGGTGGCCTTGAACCAGGTTTCGTTGATGCGGCCTGGAATCGCGTCCATGCGAATACCGAACGACGGCACCGTGAACGAGTGGATCACGTCGGCCCCGGTCACCCGTGCACAACCTTATTCACCGGGACCACCATCTCCTTGTCGGCGGTGAGGAGCCGCAGCTGCCCAGGCTTGAGATCCTTGTCTTGAACCATCAGCGAGTCGAACTCGAAATTGCCGTTGTCCGGATAGCTGTAGCTCCAGAACCACTGCTTGCCGGTGACCTTTACGGTCAGATCGGGTGTGGGCACTTCGAGCTGGACGAACAACAGCCGGAACGACGGCACCGCGATCACCGCCAGGATGATGACCGGAACGATCGTCCAGAGAATCTCGATCGGCGTATTGTGCGTGGTGCGCGTGGGCGCCGGATTGGCGCGCGCGTTGAAGCGCAAAATGACAATGAGAAGCAGCGCGAGCACGAAGGCGGATATCGCGGCAATGACCCACAACAGGAAAAAATGAAAACCGGCGACGTCCGCCATCACCGGGGATGCCGAGTCCTGCAGATCCATCTCCCAGGGCGACGGCTGCCCGAGCCCGGCCCATGCCGTTCCGATGCTGGCCACAATGCTGACCAGGATGCTGACCATGGTTGCGCCGGCGCTTAATGCGATGACGGCCAAACGTGACAACGCCTTCATGCCCTCTTCTCTACTCCCTGGTGCTGATCTTGGTCGCGGCCGTTAGCGAGGAGCGAAAACCCTGCTTTCGACGCGAACCGCCACGGTGTGACGCCACCCGCTTTGGCGAGCTTTGTCCCGCGGCGCGATGTCCCTGGCAGGCTTCGCCGCGACAAGGGAATTCCGGTTCCTCCAAACCACAAATCGAGGACTGCTGCAATGCACTCATCATCGCATGTGCAAGCTGCGAAGAGCCCGTATTCTCCTGTGACAAGCGGCCGCCACAGAGGGATTGCACGACCTTGCCTCGACCTTGGCGGGGCCACAATGGCTTGACTTTGATGGTCCTTGACACGACAGGCTCACCCTGTAGGCAGGGCGCGGCAGCCGGATCACACCGCACGATTAGCGCTGGCAAGTCTGCCGGGGGGCGGTTTGGCCGCGGACCGAGGTAGTCCATGATTGCACAAAGAAAAAGCGGCCGGACAATCCGGCAATTGGCCGCCGTGCTGTCGGCCGCTTCCGTTTTCGTTGTTGTTGCGACAGTGGCCGATCAGGCCAGCGCCCAAGGCGCGGTCAAATCCGTTCATGGCGATTGGCAGATCCGTTGCGATACGCCGCCCGGCGCACAAGGGGAGCAATGTGCGCTAATGCAAAGCGTGACGGCGGAGGACCGGCCGAATATCGGGCTCACGGTCATCGTGCTCAAGACCTCGGACCAGAAGAGCCGTTTGATGCGGGTGGTGGCCCCGCTTGGCGTCTTGCTGCCGTCCGGCCTTGGTCTCAAGATCGACAATCAGGACGTCGGTCGCGCCGGTTTCGTGCGCTGCCTGCCGAGCGGTTGCGTGGCCGAAGTGGTGATGGACGATAATTTGATCAAGCAATTGCGCAGCGGGCAGACGTCGACCTTCATCATTTTTCAGACGCCGGAGGAAGGAATCGGCTTCCCGATGAGCTTGAAGGGATTCGGCGAAGGCTACGACCAACTGCCTTAAGCTAGGGTCAAAACTCATTATTTGCGCGGCCGCGCGCCTGGGCATTTCGACCGCTGGCTAGGCGTGAGGAGCGATGTGATCTACATGATCATCAGCGACGAACAACAACGCCAGCGGCCGAAAGGTCCGCGTCCTTTCAGGTTGCGGCGAAAATCGCCGCCGGGTTCGTCGAAGGGCTCGACCGTATGGTCGATACGCTCTTCGCCCTTCTCCTGTCCGGCGAGCGATTTTGGCTCCAACGCGGCTCGTGGAAATAATGAGTTTTGACCCTCGACAGGAAAACCCGATGCGTGCCGCTCCGATTGTCGCGGCGATTGCCGCGATTTTTTTGGCCGCGACTTCATTGGCCATCACGGCTGCGGCGCCACGCATCGCCAACGCGCAGACCGACTATCCCAATCGCCCGGTCAGTTTGATCGTTCCCTACGCCGCCGGCGGCGTCGCCGATGTCGCCATGCGCCTCCTCGGCGACAAGCTGTCGAACCGGCTCGGGCAGCAATTCGTTATCGAGAACCGACCGGGCGCCGCCGGCATCGTCGCCGCACAAACTGCCGCAACCGCTCCCGCCGACGGCTACACCCTATTGATGACGGGCAACAATACCGCAATCGCCGCCGCGCTATTCCAATCACTGCCGTACAACGTCCTCACCGATTTTACCTCGGTGTCCACCGCCGCGTTTTTCGACCTGCTGCTCGTGGCGCGGGCCGGTTCGCCGCTGCACTCGGTGCAGGATGTGATCGCGGCGGCGCGCGCCAATCCGGGAAAATTGAACATCGGCACCATCAATCCGGGCAGCACGCAAAACCTTGCCGCGGAACTCTTCACCAGCACGGCCGCGATCAAAGCCGCAATCGTGCCGTTCCGCGCCTCGCCGGATATGGCCGGCGCCGTGCTGCGCGGCGATGTTGATATCGCGTTTGAATTCTACGCGGCAGTTCATGGCTTGCTGGCCGACAAGAAGCTGGTTGCGCTTGCCTCGGCCGGATCGGCACGCACTGCGTATCTGCCGGAGGTGCCGACTGTGATCGAAAGCGGCCTTAAGGATTATGAGGTGACGAGCTGGAACGGCCTCTCTGCCCCCGCGGCAACGCCGGCCCACGTCATAACCATACTCAATCGCGCCGCGAAAGCTGTCATGCCGTCCCCGGATATTCAAAGCAGGGCCGAGGAAATGGGCATGGCGATGCACTGGAGCACGCCGGAAGAAATGACGGCGCGGATGAGGGCGGACATTGCCAAATGGTCCGCAGTGATCGAGAAAGCCGGTATCGCCAAGCGCGACTAACAGCCCCGACCCTGGAGCCTCTCGTCACTCCGCCACAAAGCGCCTATCTAGGGATGGAAACGCACGCAGGGCAATCGCAATGACCGACACTCCGATTTCGCTTGTGGATCGCGCGGGCCTCGACCGCCAACGTCTGGCTAAAATCATTTCGCGCGGACTTGATGGCGCCGACGATGGCGAACTGTTCCTTGAATACCGGCAGGCGGAAGCGCTGGCCTTCGACAACGGGCGATTAAAGCAAGCGACCTATGACACCTCGCAAGGCTTTGGGCTGCGCGCGGTCAAGGATGAGGCGGTCGGCTATGCGCATGCGTCCGATGTTTCCGAAGCCGCGATCGAGCGCGCAGCGGACGCGGTTCGCGCCGTCAAAGGCGGCTATTCCGGTCATTACGCTGCGCCACCGCCGCGCAGCAATATCAAACTCTACAGCGACGACAGCCCACTCACGAGCCCTTCGTTCGAAGACAAGGCGCGGCTGTTACAAACGATCGATGCCTATGCGCGCGCCAAAGATCCGGGCGTTCGCCAGGTGACCGCAAGTCTCGCCGCTTCCTGGCAGGCGGTGGAAATCCTGCGCGGCGACGGTGAAACCTATCGCGATGTGAGGCCGATGGTGCGCGTCAACGTCTCGGTCGTGGTCGGCGATGGCGATCGCCAGGAGACCGGAAGCGACGGCTATGGCGGCCGCGAAGGCTACGATCGGTTCATTGCGGCCGAGGCATGGCAGGGCGCGGTCGACAATGCCGTGCGCCAAGCCTTGATCAATCTCGAAGCGGTTCCGGCGCCCGCCGGCGAAATGGATGTGGTGCTGGGTCCTGGCTGGCCCGGCGTGATGCTGCACGAAGCCGTCGGCCACGGCCTGGAAGGCGATTTCAACAGGAAGCAAACCTCGGCCTTCGCCGGACTGATGGGACAGCGCGTCGCCGCCAAAGGGGTCACCGTGGTGGACGACGGCACCATTGCGCAGCGCCGCGGCTCGCTGTCGATCGACGATGAGGGCACTCCAAGCAATCGCACCCTGCTGATCGAAGACGGCATTCTCGTTGGCTATATGCAGGATCGGCAGAATGCGCGGCTGATGAGCATGAAACCGACCGGGAACGGCAGGCGCGAGAGCTTTGCCCATGTGCCGATGCCACGCATGACCAATACTTACATGCTGGCGGGAACGCACGAACCCGCCGAGATCATTGCCTCGGTCAAGAACGGCATCTATGCCAGCTATTTCGGCGGCGGCCAGGTCGATATCACATCGGGCAAATACGTCTTTCAATGCACCGAAGCTTACCGCATCGAGAACGGCAAGCTTGGCGCGCCGATCAAAGGCGCCATGCTGATCGGCAATGGGCCGACCGACCTGCACCGCGTGTCGATGATCGGCAACGATTTGCGACTCGATAACGGCATCGGTACCTGCGGCAAGAACGGTCAAGGCGTGCCGGTGGGCGTCGGGCAGCCCACGCTGCGTATCGATCGCATCACGGTTGGCGGTACCGGCTAATCAGAAACGCTGGCGCTTCGGCGGGCGTAGCAGGGCTTCACCGCACCACGCCGGAAATACAGCACGGCCGATGCCGCGGCGGCTTAATCGCATCCTTGAGAAAGCAGCGCGCAGAGGCGGCGCCATAACCGGGCCGGCGATATGTCCAAGCCCGACAACGCTGCTCGCTTTGGCAGGTCTCGGCGCAAGCTTTGCCTTTGGCATCGGGCGCCGTTTCGAACCAACGATAATCGCCGCCAAAGCGATCGATCGAATATTCGATCGCGCCCAGCCGCGGCTCGATTACGCCTGCGCCGCGCACGCCGGATACGCAACAGCTTGATTCCTTTGCCGGTACCACTTCGCGCTTGAGCCAGCACATCGCCGGCCCGCCCGAAGGCGCAGGATAGGAGAAGCTCCAGGCGCGGCAGCCTTTGTCCCGCTCGCAACGGGCCGCGCACACCATCGGATCGCCGTTGGCGACCGGCGCGCTGGTGTAATCTCCGCCCGGCCGGTCGTAGCCGGTTTGTGCGGAGCCATTGGTGACGTGGCCGATCGCAAACGCCAGCAACGCGGCAATACCAAATATGATCGCCCGGTTCGCGCCCGGCTCGTGCATCTTCGACTGTGGCGTGGCGCTTCTTCGCACCGGGGCTCCTGATCGCTTAAGAACTCTCACCAATAATTTCTCGCGTCTGGGCGGCTCGTCAACGGCCGCGCAGTGCAAGCCGTGACACGCCCGCGTGTTTGCCGCCGAAATCTTCGCAGTCTCGAACCTGCGCGGCGCTGGTTTCTTCGGGGTTACGCGTTAGCGAAAATGTTTCGACAATTTCAGTCCTTGGGCTTGGTAATTGGAGCCGATACCGCTGCCGTAAAGCTGATCGGGGGGCGCCAACATTTTCTCGTAAACCAGCCGCCCGACAATCTGTCCGTGTTCGAGGATGAACGGCACTTCGCGCGAGCGAACTTCCAGCACTGCCCGCGAACCCAATCCGCCGGCGCCCGCATAGCCGAAGCCGGGATCGAAGAAACCAGCATAATGGACGCGGAACTCGCCGACTAGCGGATCGAACGGCACCATCTCAGCGGCAAAGTCCGGCGGCACCTGCACCGCCTCGGTGGACGCAAGGATGTAAAATTCATCGGGATCGAGGATCAGCGTCCGATCGGCGCGCGCCGCGATCGGTTCCCAGAAATCGCCGACGTCGTAGGCGGCACGCCGCTCGATTTCGATGACCGCGGTGTGCCGCTTGGCGCGATAACCGACAATACCGTTGCTGCGCGAGTCACCAGGCTGTCGCACTGCCCCGGCCAAATCGATACTGACCGCAATGCCGTCGCCCATGACCGCTTCGGCGCGATCGACCAGCCGTTCACGCGCGTGCAGCGCGCGCAGCACCTCGCCGGATAGCGCGGCATCGCCGTGGCGCAAGCGCATTTGGGAAAGGCGCGAGCCTTCGCGCACCAATACCGGAAACGTCTTCGGACTGATCTCGGCGTAAAGCGGCCCAACGTAGCCGCCGGCAATGCGGTCGAAGCCGCGGGTCTCGTTGGCGATCACGCGGGTGAACACATCGAGCCGGCCAGTTGAGCTTTTCGGATTGGTCGCCGCGGCAATATTCGACGGCAAGGCCAAGCTTTCGATCAGCGGGACGATATAAACGCAATTGGTTTCCAGCACCGCGCCCGTGCTCAGCGAAAATTCGTGCAGTTTCAGCTCGGCGATGCGTTGCGCCACGGTGATGCCCGGACCTGGCAGAAAGCTTGCACGCACACGATAGGCCACTGCGCCCAGGCGCAGATCGAGACTAGCCGGCTGAATTTGATCCGCAGCGAACGGCCGAATGGCGCGAATTGCGCCCTGCTCCGCCAACGCCGCAATCATGCGGTCAGGCAGAATTCCTTGCTGGGAGGCTGTAAAGGTCAGAGGCATTTGCGGACCGCGGTGTTCTAAGCCGCTGCGATCTAAGCTTATGGCCGGTTTGACGCAAAGTCGGCCGCGGCGTATACACCGCGTTATCCCGTGGTCATTTGAGCCGGCCGGCTTGCAGCCACGTAAAATAAGTCGCTAAAAGGCCGGGGACGCATGAGCCCGGCCCGAGGATTTATCCCGGCCGGGTTTTGTTTTGGCCGAGCTGTCCGCGGCCAAACCGCTTGTTGGCAAGGAGGGCCACATGTCAGCGTCCGCGAAAAAGGACTACCGGCCGGAGACGCGCCTCGTTCAATCCGGCACCTTGCGTTCACCGTTCGGCGAGACTTCGGAAGCGCTGTTTCTCACCCAGGGCTATGTCTATGACACCGCCGCCCAGGCCGAGGCGCGCTTTAAGGGCGATGATCCGGGCTATCAATATTCGCGCTTTGCCAATCCGACGGTCGATATGTTCGAGCGGCGCATGGCGGCGTTCGAGGGCGCCGAGGCGGCACGCGCCACCGCGACCGGCATGGCGGCTGTAACTCTGTCGCTGGTCGGCCAGCTCAAAGCCGGCGACCACGTCGTCGCGTCGAAGGCGATGTTCGGGTCTTGCCGCTATGTCATCGAGGATTATCTACCGCGCTTCGGCGTCGCCTCGACGCTGGTCGACGGCTGCAATCTCGACGCTTGGCGTGGGGCTGTGCGGCCAACCACTAAGACCTTCTTCCTGGAATCGCCGACCAATCCGGCGCTCGAAGTGATCGACATCGCCGCCGTGGCCGAAGTCGCACATGACGCGGGCGCGACGCTTATCGTCGACAATGTGTTCGCGACGCCCCTATTTCAAAGCCCGCTGGCGCTCGGCGCCGACTGCGTCGTGTACTCGGCCACCAAGCACATCGACGGCCAAGGCCGCTGCCTCGGTGGCGTTATTCTCGGCTCGCAGAAATTCATCATGGACAAAATCCATGTTCTTATCCGGCAAACCGGCCCGTCGATGTCGCCGTTTAACGCGTGGGTGCTGCTCAAAGGGCTTGAGACGCTCGCTGTGCGCGTGCGGCGGCAGACCGACAGCGCGGCAACGCTTGCGGTCGCGATCGCCGGACACCCGAAAATTTCGCGGCTGATCTATCCGGGTCGGCCGGATCATCCACAGGCCGCGATTGTGCAGAAGCAGATGCGCGGCGGCTCGACGCTCGTTGCGTTTGAAATCAAGGGCGGCAAGCGCGGCGCATTCCGTTTTCAGGATGCGCTCAAGCTCATTCGCATTAGCAACAATCTCGGCGACGCGAAAAGCTTGATCACGCACCCGGCGACAACGACGCACCAGCGGCTCACGCCGGCACAACGCGCCGAGCTCGGCATCAGCGACGGATTGGTGCGTGTGTCGGTCGGGCTCGAACATCCCGACGATATTGTCGATGACGTGCTTGCCGGTCTGGACGCGGTATGACGCGCCGCAAAAAGCGAAGTGTTTCGCTTTAGGGCAGGTCCGGCTGCGCCGAAATCATGGCGGGATGAACCGCGGCGGCGGCGACCGGGCGCGTCGCGGCCTCCGCAATGGCGTTGCCAAGCAGCTTGGCAATGCAAGCATAGCTCCAGTCGTTCATGTGCAGATGGTCCGGCGAAACGAAAGCATCGAATGAAAGATGCTGCGCGTCATGCCAGTTGCGCATCACGGCGAAGCGCTGGAATAGGTCGACGTCCTCCTGCTTTGCCGCGAGCGCAATCTGCTCGAGCATGGCTTGTGTTTCCGACTTGGCAAGCACCGCCGGCGCGAATTGCGGGTCGATCAGGACCACATCGGCGCCGGCCGCCTTGAGTTGCTCGATGCCGTCGTGCAGTTGCACGGAATGCGGGCTGAGCGGGTGGTCGCGCAGCACCGAATTGGTGCCGATCTGCCACAGCACGAGTTGCGGATGCGCCGCGATCACGTCGGCTGCGAACCGCGCCATCATGTTTGTCGTCTCTTCGCCGTTGACGCCGCGATTAAGCACCGTGATGCCACGGCCGGGAAACCGCGCCCGCAGTTCAACGCCGAGGCGACTAGGATAAGTCGCGTCGGGTGAACTCGCGCCGGCGCCGGCAGTTGATGACGAACCGATCGCGACGATCGTGAGCGGCTGGCCATTGGCTAGGCGCCGCATGGTATGGAGCAAAGGCCGTTCGAAACGCGCCAGCTCGGCCGGCGCCGTGCACATCAGCTGCGACGGGACCGCAGGAGCGGCGGGCGCTGACGAGATGAGTGGCTTTGTCGCAGTGCCGGAGCCGGCCTGGGCTGCCGGCTGCGAGACTGTATGGGGCGTGATGGCAGATGATTGCGCCGGCAATGGCGGCGCGCTCATTTGCGCGTTGGCACTGTGCAGCGCAACAAATTGAGCCGCCAAAATAGCGGCGGCGGCGGCTGCCTGCGCGCGGCAGGCAAGTTTTTGTTTACTGGAAAACATTAACGCGTCGTTTGCATTCTTACGGCGTCCAGATGCGCGGCATTAATGATCTGAGACGCCAAGGCCCGGCCAATGCACTCATGAACTCGCCGCGCCATATCATACTTCTTGGTCGCGGCATAGAGGTCGAAAGTCCCAACATCGTTCCAATATTGCATGATTGCCAAACGATCGAACAGTAGCGCGCTGTGCTGCTGGGCAACCCGGCGCATTATGTCGGCGTAAGCGGAAACATCGAGCATGGAAGCGGTGCGCGGGCTGTATTGCATGTTCATGAGAATAACATCCGCGCCGGCAGCCTGGATTTTATCGATGCCGGTATCGAGGCTGCTACGAAAATCATCAGCCTCGACGCCGTTGAGCGCGTCGGCCGTTCCGGCCTGCCAGACCACCAAGCTCGGCTTGTCCTCGGCGAGTATTTTGTCCAATCCGCCGAGCATATTCGCGGTGGTTTGCTTCGGCGTAACGTGGGCTGTCACTTTGATCTCGCTGCCGGGCAATTGCTGCTTGAGCGCTTCCTCAAGGCGCGCCGGATAAGCAAACCGCGCGCCGTCGGGACCGGCCAGCGCCGAGGATCCGGTGCCCAGCACGGTGATGTCCAGCCGATGCTTGTCCTTCATTTCCTCAGTCGCGTGACTGAGATCGATTTCGCTTTCGATAAACGAAGCCGGGACCTCGCACGCATCAGGCTGCGGCTCCGCAACGGCCGCCCAGGCCGGCAAGCAGCTAAGCGCAATAGTCGCAATCAGCGCACTTATCAGTTTCATGCCTCGCCTCCCGCGAGGTCTGCGTCCGGCGCTTTGGTCCGGCCGGCGGGGCTTCGCCCTTCTATCTGTTTGTACCATGATATCAGACTAGCTGTCGCAACCATGATCAAGATGCCGACAAGGCTAATGAGCGTCTGAATCAAGGGCCCGCCGGACCATTCGCCGATAATGAATTGACCGGCGAAGGCCAGAAACACGCCGAGACAGAAAATTTCGAGCGAATGTTGCCCGCATAGGATCGCCGGCCGTAGATAGGGCGATTTCAGCAATGGCCAATCGCGTGGAATGAAGCGTACGGTCACGGCGGCCAGCGCGAGAAAATGAGCAAACCGCAGCACATCGAGATTGGTCTTGTCGATTGGATACATCCATTCACTCAGCCAGATGGGAACGAAACGGCTGAGCGGCTCGACATACCACGTCAAGGTGACCGAGAAGGCGAAGAGGAGGTACGTGATCGCTATTCCAAGTACCACCGGCGAGCGCAGCACCGCCGTCAGCCGCTGCGCGCCGCCGAGCGCGCACCACGCGCCGAACACAAACAGCAATTGCCAAGCAAACGGATTGAAGAACCAGACGCCGTTCGGATAGGCCGGCAGATTCCAGTTCAGATTCCATGCCAGCACATAGACCAGCGCCGACCCGGCGAGCGCAAAGGCCGGCTGCCGGATCAGCAGCCAGAGCATCGGCGGAAAGAACAACAACAACATGATGTAGAGCGGCAGCACATCCATGTTGACCGGCTTGAACTTCAAGATCAGGGCCTGGAAGATCGTGACATCCGGCTGCTTGAGGAAGTCGAGGATGTTCATTTCTTCGGCGTAGAGTGGATTTTCGAACGTGGCCGCGACGTAAGCGATTTCCGCCATAAAGATCGTGAACAAAAAAATGTGCGCCACATAGATTTGCCAGGCGCGCCGCAGTACCCGCGCGCTGGCAATGAGGATGCCGCGCTCGCGCATAGCGCGGCCGTAGACGAAAGCTGCCGTATAGCCGGAAATGAAAATAAAGATTTCGGTGGCGTCGCTGAACCCGTAATTACGGATGGTGAACCAGTTCACGACGTTCTGCGGAATGTGATCGAGAAAAATCAGCCACAGCGCCACGCCCCGGAACAGATCAAGCCGCAGGTCACGTCCGCCCGGCGGCGGCGGGGCAGCCGTCCCTGAGGTCAGTAAGAGTTTAGGAATGACGAGATGCTTCACAGCCGCCTTCACGATCATTTACGCCGCTGCGGGCTATTCGCCGCCGTCATTTGGCGCAGCAACCTATGCAGCATACATAGGCACTCCGGCACTTCGATGGGCCGCCGATGGGGCGCCGATTTTCCAATCTAGTCGGCAAGTATGGCTTGAGAAAGCTTCTTCTGACCGCTATGCAATCGGGCATGCCACGCTGTTCGCTCTTGTGCGGCATTGGCCGCGCAAGATGGAACCTCCGCGAGCACAGTCTGCCTTCGCGCGTGGTGGCGTGCAGTGAAATCACCAGAAATATTGCCGTATCGCTTGCATGTATCGCGCCGTGACCCGCAACATCGAAGTGGTGGTGACGCCGCGCTTTGTCGCCGATCGCTCGTCGCCGGAGAACAATTATTTCTTCTGGGCTTACACCATTTCGATCACCAATAGGGGCGACGATACGGTGCAGCTGAAAACCCGCCATTGGCGCATCACCGATGCCCATGGCCGCCAGCAAGAGGTACGCGGCGCTGGCGTCGTGGGCGAGGAACCGGTGCTTAAGGTGGGTGAAGTGTTCGAATATACCAGCGGGGTCCCGCTGCAGACGCCGTCGGGATTCATGACCGGCACTTACGGAATGGTCAGCGTCAGCGGCGAACACTTCGATGTCGACATTCCCGCTTTCTCGCTGGACAGCGGCAACGGCAAGCGCACGATCAACTAAAGCAGTTCCGCGGAGAACGGCGCAGTGCAGGCGCAAACGATACGTGGGCCGCTGCGCACGATTCGCGTTGCTAGTTGCAAGAGGGAGATTCAGATCTAGCGACCGATCACGACGCCGCCCGCGGGCGCATCGATGTCAAAGCCGTGGTCGCGATCCCGCCAATGCTCGCGGTCGCGAATAATGACCTCCGCATCCGGACGATGGACGCAGCGCGACACGCAGGTGCCGTGATCGCAAACTTCGCGGCATATCCGTTCGGCATTGGCGGCGTGGGAGAGTGCAAACCACAAGGCGGCAGTTGCGACGCCGATGAGGAATTTGGTCATCGTCAGCCTCCGCTCCGCCCCCCTGCGGTCAGCCTCGGCTGTGCCCCGGCCTATCAAGTTCCATGGCTATGGTTTAGTTCCCGACAATCCCGGCGAGCTCTCCACGCGGTCCGACCACGGTCGAACAAAGGTCCTATGGCTTTTTATGTAGGAGCTACAATGACTTGTGTGGCTTCGGTTTTACCCGGGGCAGCGCGCGAATAGCCATCGTCATCACGACGGCGGGCTTGCCGCACCGATTTCGCTTGGGGCGAAAACATAGGTCGAACTGCAAAACTCACACGTGACGGTGATGCGGCCGTCCTCCACCATCTCGTCACGGTCTTGCTGCGAGAAGCTCCGCAGCATGTTTTCGACGCCAAGGCGCGAGCACGAGCATTGTGCGGCCACAGGCGTGGCGCGAAAGACGCGGACTCCACGCTCGTGAAACAGGCGAAAAGCCAGCCGCTCGCTCGACAGCGTCGGATCGAGCAATTCGATGTCGTCGACCGTCGCGACCAGCGAACGGCCTTCGACCCAGGCTTCGTCTTCGGGCAGCACGTGCGGCACCGTGCCGGGCGGCGCATCGCCGGGATCAAGGTCGGCGCGGCGGGCACGTTCCGGCGAATTGGGCAGAAACTGCAGCAGAATTCCGCCGGCGCGCCAGTGCCGCCGTGGGCCGCCCTCGCCGGCGCGAAACTCTTCCGCTACGGCGAGCCGCACGCGGGTCGGAATCTGCTCCGAGCGGGCGAAATATTCATGTGCGGCCTGTTCGAGGTCGCCGCCTTCGAGCGGCACCAATCCCTGATAGCGGCTCATTTCCGGACCTTGGTCGATAGTCATCGCTAAGTGTCCGCGGCCGAGCAATTGCCCGGGTGTTATTTCACCGCCGGCGGCCGCAACGCGCGCCACGTCGAAACGGGCACAGGCCCGCACCCGACCGGGCGCGGTGAAATCGACCACCAGCATGCGAACCGGACCGTCGCTTTGCGTTTGCAGGATGAAGCGCCCTTCGAATTTAAGCGCCGAGCCCAGCATAACGGTGAGCACGATTGCCTCGCCGAGGAGCTTCGCCACCGGCGCCGGATAATTGTGGCCGTCCAAGATCCGGTCGACCGCTGCGCCAAGGCGCACGATGCGGCCGCGCAGATCGAGCGCTTTAACAGCAAACGGAAGTATCGTGTCGTCAATTCCGGTTTCGGCGGGCTGGCGAACGGGGATGCCCAAATCGATATTGCTCATTGCCGGCAATATAGGTCCTGCGGGCGCGATTGTGAGGCCCGCAACCTCACTGACCATTCGCCTCTAGGCACCAAGTCAATATCCCTTTTTGCGCATGCAGCCGGTTTTCGGCCTCATCGAAAACCACCGAATGCGGCCCGTCCATCACCTCGTCGGTCACTTCATTGCCGCGATGCGCCGGCAGGCAATGCATGAAAATGGCGTCTGGCTTGGCACGCGCTATCAGCCGTTCGTTGACTTGATAGCGCTTGAGCAGATTATGGCGGCGCGCGCCATTGCGCTCGCCCATGGACACCCAGGTGTCGGTAACGACGCAGTCGGCGCCTCGCACGGCTTCATCGGGATCGGCGCCATGCGTGATAGGTGCACGAGAGGATTTGATCCATTCGATCAGAGGCTTCTTTGGCGCCAATTCTGCCGGGGTCGCCACGCGCAGATTGAAATCGAAGCGCGCCGCCGCATGCATCCATGACGTCAGCACGTTGGTCGCGTCGCCGGTCCAGGCGACGGTCCGACCGCGGATCGGACCACGATGTTCCTCGAAAGTCATGACGTCGGCGAGCACCTGGCACGGATGCGAGTGCCGCGTCAGGCCGTTGATTACAGGTATGGTGGCATGGCGCGCCAGTTCGCTGACCGCGGCCGGATCGAGCATGCGGATCATGATCGCATCGACATAGCGCGACAACACGCGGGCGGTATCGGCCAGTGTTTCGCCGCGGCCGAGCTGCATCTCCTCGGCGGTCAAAAGCATGGCGTCGCCGCCAAGCTGGCGCATGGCGACCTCGAACGAGACGCGGGTGCGGGTCGAGGGCCGTTCAAAGATCATCGCCAATGTCTTGCCGGCGAGCAAGCGCTCGCTACGGTCGCGGCGCGATTTGATCGCGCGGGCGGTCTCGATCATGCCGCGCAAATCGGCAGCGGGGACCTCTATCAAGTCGAGGAAGTGGCGGATGACCTTCATCCGGCGGCCCCCTCTTTGCG
>JBASAH010000220.1:0-7262 GCA_049650505.1 Xanthobacteraceae bacterium | reverse complement strand
AGGGGCAAGCTTCCGGGGCAAGCTTCCGGGGCAAGCTTCCGGGGCAAGCTTCCGGGGCAAGCTTCCGGGGCAAGCTTCCGGGGCAAGCTTCCGGGGCAAGCTTCCGGGGCAAGCTTCCGGGACCTTGGCATTATAACTTGAAATGTAGGCGCGAGCGTGATCGTTCCAAGAGGCGCGAGATCGGCGCTCGAGATCAAGGCTCGAAGCCGGCGTCCGAAGTCAGCCTGCCAATTCGCGCGAGCGCGCCGTTGCGGCGGCTATTGCTTCGGTCATGAGCCGCATCAGACCGTTTGGACGCATCAAGACGGCCAGCGCAGCGGCGGTCGTGCCGCCGGGCGAGGTCACATTTTCGCGCAAAGTCGCCGCCTTCTCTCCGGACCGGTGCAACAGCTCGCCGGATCCGGCAACCGTCTCATGCGCGAGCTTTTCCGCCAATCCCCGCGGTAGGCCGGCTGCCGCTCCAGCCTGCGCCAGGGCTTCGGCAAGCAGGAAGACATAGGCCGGCCCCGAGCCCGATACCGCGGTCACCGCATCCATCAACGCCTCGTCATCCACCCATTCCACCGCGCCAGTCGCGCCGAGCAACCGATGCGCAAGGTCGCGCTGCGCCGCGTCTGCCTTCCACGGCACCGCGACGGTGATGCCGCGTCCGATCGCGGCAGGCGTGTTCGGCATCGCGCGCACCATCGCCGCGGCATGCGGCAATGCCGAGGAAAGAAACCGCAGTGTGCGTCCGGCCATGATCGAAATGACCAGTACGGAAGAAGAAAGATTCGGCGCCAGCGCGGCGAGGGCCTCGACAGCCGATTGTGGCTTCACCGCTATGACGACAACGTTCGCGCCGCGCAGCGTTTCGGCATTCGGATTGAGCTTAACGCCCCGGCTTGCCAGCGCCGCGATGTGCGGCTGCGGTTGCGGCTCGACTACCGCGAGCTTGCGCGGATCGAGCCCAAGCCGGAGCCAGCCTTCGAGCAGAGCGCCGCCCATTTTGCCGGCGCCGACCAGAACGAGCAGGCCGGAGAAATCGCGCAGGTCTGAACGCAGGTCTGAACGCAGGTCTGAACTTAGGTCCGCAGGGTTCCGACTTTGGCCGGCGGTGGTCACGCCTGGCCCGTGGTTTCGAACATTGCGGAATCCATTGCCTCCCGCGCCGACTTGCCCGCCCAGATGACGAACTGGAAAGCCGGGAAATAGCGCTCGGAGGTGTCGAGCGCGGTTGCAAGAACCGATTCGCATTGCCGCCCGGACGCCGCGACGCCGCCCGCCAGTACCAAAGCATGGCGGAACATGATGACGCCGTTCTGAGTCCAGACATCGAAGTGTCCGATCCACAGTTGCTCGTTGACCAGTGCGATCAGTTTTTGCACCTCCGCCAACCGCGGCTCCGGCACCTTCATGTCAAAAGCACAAGCAAGGTGCAGCGTTTCAATGTCGTTCATCCACGTGAACGACACCTGGTAATTGGTCCATCGGCCGGTGACTACGAGACCGATCTCGTCTTCGCCGGCGCGTTCGAATGGCCAGTTATTGCCGGCAGCCATATGCTCGACAACGTCGAGTGGGCTATCACGATGGTCGCGCGCAGACTCGATGAGTGCCATGCCGTCTCCACTCTGTCCCCTGAGGGTGGAACGCACGCCACAAGCACCGTTCTAAATACCGGCTGCAATTTGACGCAGGAGCGACTTTTGCGTGCCTGTTGACGAAAGCCGCGAATCAGCCCGTCAACCGACTATAATCGGCCTGATTCTATGCACCAAAGGCCGCCCAACACCCTGTACGCGCATCACTACCGGCACTCATGAAGTGATTTGCCCGGTCGGCACAATCGGCAAAAGATTGCCGTCCACAGCTCGGACTGCGACAAGTTGACTCGGGGTGGTGGCGTGCGCGCCCCCGACAGGGCTGGATCGGTGGCTGGATCGGTGAGCTGGATCGGGCTCAGTCGAACAGGCTGGACACGGACTCTTCCGCGGCCGTTCGGTTGATCGCTTCGCCGATCAGGGTGGCGACCGGCAAGACACGAATGTTTTTCACCTCGGTGACGGCTTTGCTCGGTTGTATTGAGTCGGTGATGACCAATTCTTTCAATCGGGATTTGCTAATGCGCTCAACTGCGCCGCCCGATAACACCCCATGGGTGATGTAGGCGTAAACCTCTTTGGCGCCCTTATCGAGCAGCGCGTCGGCAGCGTTTACCAACGTGCCACCGGAATCGACGATGTCGTCAACCAGTACGCAGACACCGCCATCGACCTCGCCGATCACGTTGGCCACTTCGGACTCGCCCGGACGTTCTCGCCGCTTATCGACAATGGCGAGCGGCGCATTGATGCGCTTGGCCAGACCGCGCGCCCGCACCACGCCGCCGACGTCGGGCGACACCACAATGAGCTTACTAAGATCGAAACGCTGGCGGATGTCGCGCGTCATTTCCGGCGCCGCAAATAGATTGTCGGTGGGGATATCGAAGAAGCCTTGGATTTGCCCAGCATGCAGATCGAGCGTCAGCACGCGGTCGGCGCCGGCATGGGTGATGAGATTGGCGACGAGCTTCGCCGAGATCGGTGTGCGCGGCCCCGGTTTGCGATCCTGCCGGGCGTACCCGAAATACGGGATGACTGCCGTTATCCGCCGGGCCGACGCGCGCCGCAGCGCGTCGATGATGATCAACAATTCCATCAGGTGATCGTTGGCGGGAAACGAGGTAGATTGAATGACGAACACGTCGGCGCCGCGCACGTTCTCCTGAATTTCCACGAAGATTTCCATGTCGGCGAAGCGCCGCACTACGGCTTTGGTCAGCGGCGTGCCGATGTATTTGCCGATGGCTTGCGCGAGCGCGGGATTCGAGTTGCCGGCGACGAGCTTGATCGCTCCGTTTTTGCCCGTCATCCCCGCTCTCCGGCGCCACTTTCTGGCGCGTGATCCGCGGAGCATGATCCCGAAAAGCTCAAGCGGTGCGTCGTCTCGCGGCGGCCACCGATTGCGGAAAGATCATGCCCGAACAAATGCATAGCCCTGATACAAGCCGCGTCTGGAGCTGGCAATATGAATCAAAACCTTTCCCCCGCCGGTTTTTTGCTTTGAGCAATAATAGGTTAACGCATGTTGACCGAAAGCGGCCGCCACATGCCTGCGCAGTTTTGCTGGGTCAAGCCGCCATGCGTAACTCGCCGGCCAATGCGATTGCATGGATGTGGCGGCCGTAGTCGGCCTCGCCGCGGTGGGTGGTGCGGCGGTAGCTGAAGAATCGTCCAGCATCGGCATAGGTACACAGCGCGAGATCCTCGACTTTAACGACCCCGGCCCGCTTGAGCCGGGCAGCGATATAGCCGGCCAGATCGAACATCGAGTGCCCGCTACGGCTCGCCGGCGCGAAGAATCGGCTGCTGGCGGGGTCCTCGGCGTGAAAGCGGGCAAAAAGCTCGGCCCCAACCTCATAGCTCGATTGCCGAATCATGGGACCGATTGCGGCCCGGATCTGGTCGGCGGCGGCGCCGAGCCGTTCCATTGCCTCGACTGTCGCCTCGATGACGCCGGTCAGAGCGCCGCGCCAGCCGGCATGAGCGGCGCCGATCACACCCGCGCGCGGGTCGGCAAGCAAGATGGGGCCACAATCCGCCGTCGTCACGCCGATGGCGAGCGAGCGCATACGCGTGACGATCGCATCGGCATTGGGACGGTTATCGGTTGTCCACGGCGCCTCGGCGACGACGACATTGGGCGAATGCGATTGATAGGCGGTGAGCAGGCGCTCCGGCTCGACTCCCAATGCTGCTGCCATACGCGCACGATTTTCCGTGACATTGCCGGGGCTGTCGCGTGATCCGACGCCGCCATTGAGGCTTTCATAGAGGCCGCTGGAAACGCCGCCGGCGCGCGTAAAAAAAGCGTGCTGGATTCCGGTTAGCATCAGTGAGGCGGCTACGATCTTCATGGAGCTGTTTCAAAACCGGGCAGCGGACCGAGTTTCGGCGCCGCAATTGCGATTGCTTTGAACAATTCGCCCATGCCTAGCGCGCCGCCCGCCATTAACCGCGCGAGCGCCATTTCGACCTCCGCCGCCTTCTCTTGTGGCGCGCCGGCTTTCAGGGCGGCGGCGCGTTGTTCGATGCCGAGCCGAAGAAACAAATCGCGTTGCCGTATCGGCCCATGAATGCGAGCGCCCATGGTTTCGGCGCATTGCGCCAGCGCCTCGAAATCGACGTGCGCCGTCAAATCGGCGGCGCCCGGCGCGCGCAACGGGTCCGTGAAAGAATGCCGCGCCACCGCTTGGAGCGTATCGCCCATACCGTAATGGGCGTGACCATAATCGATAATCAAAGCGGCACCTTCCTCGCGCGTTCGCCGACCGAGCTCGAGCGCGATATTATCGGCGCGCCATTCATAGATCGAGCCGAGCGGAGCTTGGCGCAATGCGCGCGGCATCGATGTCTCAAAGAAAGGTAACGGCTCGGGTGCCGTCTCGAACACGAGATTACCTTCCGCGGTGACGGCCACCACGCGTTCGTGCCAGCCGTCGGCTGCTTTCACGGCCTGATGAACCGGGAGCGCATCGATAAATTCATTGGCGACAATGATGCTTGGGCCGCCGGGGACATCCTCGAGCTTGTCGTGCCACAGGATCGGCGCACCGATCGGCTCCAGCCGTTGCTCCTGAATTTCACGCAATGCCGGGTTGATTTCGACCAGATGCAGCACGAGCGCGTCGCGAAATCCGCCGACTACTTTCGTTGCCCGCAGCGCGTCGTTCAACAAGGTGCCGCGTCCCGGACCGAGCTCGACCAGGCGTAGATTTTCCGGCGCACCCATTTGCCGCCACACCGCCGCAATCCAAAGCCCGATCAGCTCGCCGAACATTTGGCTGATCTCCGGGGAAGTGATGAAATCGCCGGTAGCGCCGAGCGGATCGCGATTGATGTAATAGCCATATTTTGGGTGAGTGAGGCACAGCCGCATATAGGCGGCGACTGGCATTGGACCGCCGGCCGCAATGAGCCGGCGAATTTCATCAATGAGCGGCGCAACCGCCTCAGCCATTTTTTGGCTTCGGCCCATGCTGGAATGCGATGGCGAGCACGGCAATGCCGGCTAGCAGCAGCGGGATGCAAAGGAGCATTCCCATCGTGAGCCCGCCCCATAGGAAACCGAGCTGCAGGTCCGGCTCGCGAAAAAATTCACAGGTGATCCGCGCCACGCCATAGCCGATCGCGAAGACGCCGGTGACAACACCGGGGCGCTTGAGCGCGCCGAAGCGGACGAGCAAGGCGAGCACAATGAACAGTACGACGCCCTCAAGACTGGCTTCATAAAGTTGGCTTGGATGGCGCGGGATGGCGCCGCCATGCGGAAAGACCATGGCCCAGGGCACGTCAGTAGCGCGGCCCCATAATTCCCCGTTGATGAAATTGGCAAGGCGGCCAAGTAACAATCCGATTGGCGCCACTGCCGCCGTCACGTCGCCGAGCGACAAAACCGGAATGTGCCGTCGCAACGCAAACAGTATGATGGCGAGGACGCAGCCGATAACGCCGCCGTGGAACGACATCCCGCCATTCCAAAGCTGCAGAATCTCGACCGGATTGGCGGCAAAATGCGCGAAGTTATAGAACAGCACATAACCAATGCGGCCGCCGAGAATGATGCCGAGCGTGATCCAAATGACAAAATCGTCGAAATCGGTCACCGTGAACGGCGCCCGACCGCCCCATAGTCGTTCGGACGCAATGATGGCGCGCGCGTAAAGCCAGCCGGCGGTAATCCCGACGATATAGGCGAGCGCGTACCAGCGCACCGCAAACGGACCGATGGAAATCAGGACCGGATTGATCGCGGGAAACGGAATGATGGGTAAAACGAGCATCCAGGGAATCCTAAGTTGAAAGGCGCCGCTTCATAACGGTTGTCCATACGGTTAATTTGCGGCCAAGCCGTTGGCGTGGCTCTTGCGGCCCCGTTGCACCATCGCCATTGTCTCTAGTGTCCGATTCCGAAGTCCGCCCGCTTTATCGGCACGCTCTCGTGCGAACTTGGGAATCGAAAGGACACTAGCAAATATATAATTCTAGTGCGGTTTTTGGATTTGAAGTTCCTATGAAAGCTGCCGACCGGATTGTAGGAACTTCAAATCCACCGCACTAGCAAGGCAGGCGGGCAGGATCGCGCGGATTTCTAAGGTTGCGGAGGCGAACATGGTGCAGACAACGAATCGATTTTTCGACGAAGTTGCCCGGCTGATGAACGACGCCGCCGGTGTCGCTCAAGGCGTGCGCCGGGAATTCGAGACGCTGTTTCGCAACCAGACCGAGCGGTTTCTGCGCGATCTGGACGTCGTCAAGCGCGAAGAATTCGAGGCCGTCAAAGATATGGCACGGCTCGCGCGTGAAGAAAATGAATCGCTCAAGGCCAGGATCGCGGCACTTGAAACCCGGCTTGCCAATCCTGCGGCAGCCAGCCGCCCGGTCGAGCAACCGGCCTCCGGGTCAACGGTGGGCATCGATATACCGCCGGCTTAACGCGTCCGGCCGGCATTCGCCGCCGAGACGCCGGGCGGCGCCCGGGCCCTCCCCGTATTTCTTGTTTTCCGGTTTCTTGTTTTCCGGGGCTTGCACCGCTATAAGCGCGGCGACCGCGGCTTCACCGGCACCCCTGGAGGCTGACGCGGAATTTCCCCTTCATTACAGGGCTTAAGACGAGGACATACGATGGCGACCGTCAATCTAATTAAGGCGGCGGCGCGTTCGCGGGCAGGCAAGGGGGCCGCCCGGGCCGAACGTCGCACCGGCCGCATACCTGGAATCATCTATGGCGATGGCAAGCCGCCACTGCCGATTTCGCTCGATTTCGCAGATTTACGGCATCGCATCTATGCCGGCCACTTCCTCACGACCATCCATGATGTCGAGGTGGATGGTGTGAAGCACCGCGTCATCCCCCGCGACTTCCAGCTCGATCCGGTGCGCGACATGCCGCTGCATGTCGATTTCATGCGCTTAGGCGAGGGCGCCACCATCCGCGTCAACATCCCGATTCACGTGCGCAACGCTGACCAGTCGCCCGGCGTCAAACGCGGCGGCACCGTCAGCATCGTCACACACACCGTCGAGGTGCGTTGTCGCGCCGATGCGATTCCGAGCGGCATCGAGGTCGATATTGGCGAGCTCGACATCAATTATTCCAAGCACCTTAGCGACATCACGCTGCCTGCTGGCGTGCGCGTGGTCACCGCGCGCGACATTACGCTGGTCACTGTTGTGCCG
>JBASAH010000219.1:0-2121 GCA_049650505.1 Xanthobacteraceae bacterium | reverse complement strand
CTTTTCCGAAAACCGGTATCCACTTTTCGGGATCATGCTCTAAGCAAATCGCGCCTTGGCTCGCTCGCGCGCTTTCATGGTTTCGGCCTCGCGGTTTTTCGCCGGGCTATTTGTCGCGAGCGAGCCGAGCAGTCGGCGCGCGGCGGCGGCTACTTCATCCACGGCGTGGTCGAACGCGGCTTCGTTGGCGCGCGACGGATGATTAAAGCCTGAGAGCTTGCGCACGAATTGCAGCGCCGAGGCGCAGATTTCTTCTTCGCTCGCCGGCGGCTCGAAATTAAACAGCGTGCGGATGTTGCGGCACATCGATTGGCCTCGTTTTTAGTCCGGCATTACGCGGTCGTTACGCGAGTCCAGACGAGTTGCGGCGTTCACCTCCCCCCTTGAGGGGGAGGTCGATCCGCGGAGCGGATCGGGAGGAGGGTCTCTTTAACTTTTGCGCTCGCGTAACGCATTTTTGTTGCGCTAACCCCCCTCCCTAACCCTCCCCCTCAAGGGGGAAGGGGATAAAACTGCCGGTGCGGGGCTGTGCCCAATCACATGAACGCCTGGATGCCGGTCTGGGCGCGGCCGAGCACCAGCGCGTGGACGTCGTGCGTGCCTTCGTAAGTGTTGACGGTCTCTAGATTGCATAAGACGCGCATGACGTGAAACTCTTCGGTGATGCCGTTGCCGCCATGCATGTCGCGAGCGAGCCGCGCCACCTCCAGCGCCTTGCCGCAATTGTTGCGCTTGAGCAGCGAGATCGCCGGCGGCGAGGCTTTGCCTTCGTCGATCAGCCGCGACAGCCGCAGCGCCGCGTGCAGGCCGAGCGTGATTTCGGTCTGCATGTCGGCGAGCTTCTTCTGCACGAGCTGGTTGGCGGCGAGCGGCCGGCCGAACTGCTTGCGCGTGAGCACATAATCGCGGGCGCGATGCCAGCAGAATTCGGCGGCGCCCATCGCGCCCCAGGCGATACCGGCGCGCGCGACATTGAGGCAGCCGAACGGGCCGGCGAGCCCGGAGACGTTCGGCAGCAAATTGTCTTCCGGCACCAGCGCGCCGTCGAAGACGAGCTCGCCGGTGATCGAGGCCCGCAAGCTCAATTTGCCTTCGATCTTCGGCGTCGCGAGCCCCTTGGTGCCGCGTTCGACGAGGAAGCCGCGGATCTTGCCGTCGAGCTTGGCCCACACCACCGCGATGTCGGCGACCGGCGCGTTGGTGATCCAGGTCTTTGCCCCGGTGAGCTTGTAGCCACCAGCTGCTTTCTCGGCGCGCGTCGTCATCGAGCCTGGATCGGAGCCGTGATCGGGCTCGGTCAGGCCGAAGCAGCCGACCAGCTCGCCGGTTGCAAGTTTCGGCAGATATTTGTGGCGCTGCGCCTCGCTGCCGTAAGCGTAGATCGCATACATCACGAGCGAGGACTGCACCGACATCATCGAGCGGAAGCCGGAATCGACGCGCTCCAGCTCGCGCGCGATCAGCCCGTAGCAGACGTAGTTGAGACCGGCGCCGCCGTACTCCTGCGGAATGGTCACGCCGAGCATGCCGAGCGCGCCCATTTCGCGCACGATGTCGTGGTTGAACGTGCCCTCGCGATTGGCGGTGAGCACACGCGGAAACAATTTCTCCTGCGCGTAGTCGCGCGCGGTGTCGCGCACCATGCGCTCTTCCTCGGTCAATTGGCTTTCAAGGTCGAGCGGATCGTCCCATTTGAACGCGGCATCCTTGATTTGCGCGGTTTTCGGCGCGCGCTTTTCGGTTTTTTCCGCAACTTGCGACATCGGGCTGCTCCGTGGCTGGGCCGCAAGACTAGAACTTTTCGGGCTCGCCGGAAACACGAGTCCCGCGTTACGCCGGTTGCCGCATCGACGGCGTTTGGCTATCTACGGCGTATCTCTAATGCGCCCGTAGCTCAGCTGGATAGAGCGCTGCCCTCCGAAGGCAGAGGTCACAGGTTCGAATCCTGTCGGGCGCGCCAATGATTTCAATAAGTTATGGGCCTATTACCCGTAGCGTAGAATGTTGGGTAAGCAATAGGTAAGCGGACGACACGAGCTTGGGAACTTTCACTCACCGCGCCCCCAAGCGTCGTCCGCCTACCTATTGCGTTCGGTCGGCCTGTCTCACCGCCCTTGACAC
>JBASAH010000218.1:0-2231 GCA_049650505.1 Xanthobacteraceae bacterium | reverse complement strand
ATTCATGTCCGCTTTTGACCCAAAGCGGACATCAGGACTAAAGCTGGTTGGGTGCCATTTATCGCTCGCCGCCCGATCGCAAAGTGCTAGGCTTTAGCCACAATGCGTGTTCTCAGGGGCACATGCAGCGGCGCCAGTTCATAAAGCTTCTCGGCAGCACGGCGGCAGCATGGCCGCTCGCGGCACGCGCGCAGCAACGCGAGCAGACGCGGCGGATTGGCGTGCTCATGAGCGCGGCAATCGAGACAGATCAGCAGGCCAGTGTCGCGGTGTTCAAGGAAATCCTGCATCAGTTGGATTGGATCGACGGCCGCAATGTGCGGGTTGAAATCCGATGGGCACGCGGTGATCCTGCGGAGGCTCGCAAAGACGCGGAAGAATTGGTCGCGCTTCCGGCGGACGTTATCATGGTAGGCGGCCAACTCGGGCTGGAAGCACTGCTGCGAGCGACGCACTCGGTGCCGATCGTATTCAACAGTGTCATCGATCCGGTTGGCAGCGGCTACGTCGACAGCTTGGCCAGACCGGGCGGCAACGCAACCGGCTTTATCACATTTGAGTATGCATTGACCGCGAAATGGGTGGAGTTGCTCAAGCAGATCGCCCCAAACGTCACGCGGGTGGCGGTTCTTCGGGATCCCGCTATCGCAGCCGGAGTCGGCCAAGTCGCTGTGATCCAATCCGTAGCGCCCACCGTCGGAGTGGACGTGAGTGTGATCAACATGCGTGATGCTCGGCAGATTGAGCAGGACGTCATGAGATTTGCGAGCTCCCCAAATGGCGGCTTGATCTTGACGGGAAGCGCGCTTGCGGTGGTCCACCAAAATCTTGTCGTCGCGCTTGCGGCACAACACAAACTGCCCGCGGTCTACTACCGACGCTACTTTGTCACGAGCGGCGGCTTAGTCTCCTATGGGTGGAATGTTGATGATCAGTACCGCGGGGCGGCGCGCTACGTTGATCGCATCCTCAAGGGCGAGAAGCCCGCCGACCTTCCGGTTCAGGCACCGACGAAATATGAACTGGTCATCAACCTCAAGACCGCCAAGGCGCTCGGCCTTTCAGTGCCACAATCACTGCTGTCTCGCGCCGACGAGGTGATCGAATGAGGCGGCGCGATTTCATCACGCTTCTCGGCGGCGCGGCGGTGGCTTGGCCGCTGACAGCGCAAGCGCAGCAGCCGGCGCGCCTGCGGCGCATTGGCGTGTTGGTCGCCTTCACCGAGAACGATTTAGAGTCGCAGGCTTTGCTGGCGGCATTCAAAAAGCGTCTGACCGATCTTGGCTGGACGGACGGCCGGAATGTCGCGATCGACTACAAATTCGCTGGCGCAAACCCTGAGCATGTCCGTGCCGTGGCGGCGGAGCTAGTCGCAAGCTCGCCGGATGTGATCTTCGCCGCCTCGAACGTTTCTGTTGCGCCGTTGCAGAAGGCGACCAGCGTTATCCCAATTGTCTTTGCTCAAGCATCCGATCCGGTCGGGAGCGGTTTTGTCTCGAGCCTGCCGCGCCCCGGCGGAAATATCACCGGCTTCCAGGGATATGAGCCGGCGATTGGCGAAAAATGGCTGGAAGTGCTGAGGGAAATCGCGCCCGCTATGCGAAGGGTGGCGGTCCTCCTCAACCCGAGCATCAGCGCCAACGTCGCATTTTTGCATGCGGCCGAAGCCGCTGCGCCCTCTTTCGGAGTGACGGTGGCGGCAGCCGGCGTGCGTGACGCCGCCGACATCGAGCGCGAGTTGACCGCCTTTGCGCAGGAACCGAATGGCGGCGTCATCGTGACGCCAAGTCCGGCAACCAACACTTCAGAGAGACGCGATTTGATCATGGCAATGGCGGCCCGGCTGCGCTTGCCGGTGATTTATCCGTATCATTTGCCTGCTGAAAGCAGCGGCTTGATATCCTACACCTACGAACCAAAAGCACAGTGGCAAGGTGGCGCGACCTACGTCGACCGCATTCTGCGTGGCGCAAAGCCCGCCGAACTTCCCGTGCAGGCGCCGACCAAATACGAAATGGTGATCAACCTCAAGACCGCCAAGGCGCTTGGCCTAACAGTGTCGGACACATTGCTTGTGAGGGCCGACGAGGTGATCGAATAGCATTGCTATTTGCTGCACCGCATATGTCGCCTCTTGGCACGAAGTGTGAGTGCAGCCTCGTCCCGGTTACGACCGCTCTCAAAGGAGCAGCGGACTTAAAGCAGAGCCGCTCCTTTGGGCGGTTCATGAC
>JBASAH010000217.1:0-13483 GCA_049650505.1 Xanthobacteraceae bacterium | reverse complement strand
CCACAGCAGCATCCAGGAGGCGGTCCGCCGCCGCCCAAGCCATTCGTTGCGCCGCGCGGGCCAAACACAGGCGCGCCGCCGGGAGCGCGGATCATCAATCCCGGTGGCGGGCCGGACCCGGGCGCTGAGTTTGTCCGCCCGGGTGAGCCGCATCCGCGGGCGGAGTTTGGCCGTCCCGGCGGGGCGCAGTTCATTTATCGCGGCCGCGCGTTCGAGCGCGTGCGCAGTGCACCGTTTGTCTATCCGCCCGGCTGGGGCTATCGGCGCTGGGCGATCGGTGCGTTCCTACCGCCGGTCATCCTGGTGCGCGATTATTGGTACCCCGATTGGGACCTGCTTGGTCTGCCGCCGCCGCCGCCCGACTATCAATGGGTGCGCTACGGGCCAGATCTGCTCCTGGTCGATCTCAGGAGCGGCGAAGTCGTCGAGGTTGTTTACGACGTGTTTTATTACTGAGCATCGGGCCTTCCGACTGCGTTGCTTCTCCTCTCTGTTGCCGTAGCGCGGTGCGGCCGCGCGCACCGAATGGTACGCATCCAGCGCGCTGCCCCTCGAAACCGGTGACCTCCTGGCGAAGCGAGCTTTCCGAGCCGGCTTGGTCGTCAGAAGCACCGGAAGTGCGGTGCTCTCGATTCGGGCTATTTAGAAAACTTCGTAGCAAGCCGCGCGCCTTGACCTTGCGAGGCTGCGCGGCTTCAATTCGCCACAAGCCGTTGGCCCAGGCTTAAGGAGACGCCAATGACCTTCCGCATCGCCGTTGTGCAGCCGATTTCGCATCCGCCCCGCGAAGCCGAACTTAACCTCGGCGATGCAGTGCGGTGGATCGAGCGGGCGGCGGGAGAAGGGGCGAACTTTATCTGCTTCCCCGAAACCTATCCCGGACCATGGCGCATGCCGGCGACTTTCGATCCGACGGCGGCGCTTTCCGAAAGCGCCGCCAAGCACGGCGTGCATGCCGTGTTCGGCACCATCGAGCCGATCGACGTGAAGGCAGCGACGGCCCACAACCTGATCGTTATGGCCTATCCCGACGGGCGGGCGCCGGCGCGGTATCGGCGTACCCATCCGAACGGACCGTGGATATATACCGGTGGCCGATCGTGGGAATTCCAATACGTCGCCGGCACCGACTTCCCAGTCTTCGACACCACCTATGGCAAGGTGGGTCTTGCTATGTGCAGCGAGGTCTATATGCCGGAAGTCACGCGCGCTCTGGCGCTACGTGGCGCTGAGCTCATCTTCATGCCGGCGGGAATCGATAAAAATCGGCTGTGGGCGACTTGGCGCACGCTGATCTGGGCGCGCGCGATTGAAAATCTGGCGATCGTGGTCACCACGCAGAACCTGTTCGATCACGCGCAACGCGGACTCGCGATGGTGGCAGCGCCCGAGGAAATCATGTTTGAGAGCACGGCGGCAGGGCTGAGCGTTGTCGATGTCAGCCTGGACCGCGTGCGTCAGCTACGCGCCTCACGCGATGAAGTCGGCTCGTCGGCGCCGTGCGGTGCTAAGCAGGGTGTGCTTGGCCCGCAGTGGCAGCGGCCAGAACTGTACGACGCAATTTATCCGCGACCATTGCATGAAGCGGCCGAGTAATGCGGCCTGAAACATCTCCTTCGTGATCGTGGCACCCCGTCCCGATTTCGACCCGCGGCCTGCGCTCGGCTATAGCGCCAGCCAGCTCGACCGCGCCGTGGGCATCCGTAGCGACGATGCCGCGCTGAAACGGTGTTGCGAACACGCTCAAGCCGGAACTTACGTGATCGGCGGCGAACTGGTTGTGCTCAAGGCCAATAGCGAATTATGCGAGCCGTTATTTTCGCAAATTGAGGCGCGCGCGCTCGGCGCGGTTCGCGAAGTCGTATTCCTCGGGCTCGCCGATGCTACGCCGCGGTTCGGTTTTGGCCTCGACCAGGATGCAGTCGAGCGGTTGAATGCGCGCAACGATCTTAAAGTCACCGATCTTCGCTCGATTGCAGTCCAGGGTATGGTCGCCGCGGATCATCTTCCGCCGCTGGCCGAGGCGAAAGCGCTGCTCGGCTGGCATGCGCGCCACCGCTTCTGCCCGAATTGCGGTGCCGCCACCGCACTAACTCAGGGCGGCTGGCGGCGCGATTGTCCGTCCTGTCACGTGGAGCATTTTCCGCGCACCGATCCGGTCGTGATCATGCTGGCGATCGCGGGCGAACGATGCGTGCTCGGCCGCTCGCGGCGCTTCGCGCCGAGCATGTGGTCATGCCTGGCCGGTTTCACCGAACCTGGCGAATCGATCGAAGAAGCGGTTCGCCGCGAGGTCGCGGAAGAGGTGGGCATACCTTGCGGCCGGGTGAGCTATTTCGCATCACAGCCGTGGCCGTTCCCGTCTTCGATCATGATCGGCTGCCACGCGGAAGCATTGTCGGATACGATCGTCATCGATCGTGAAGAACTCGAAGACGCGCGCTGGTTCGACCGCGAGGAATTGGTCCTGATGCTCAACAGTGCGCACCCGCATGGCCTGACCACGCCGCCGCCGGTCGCAATCGCCCACCATATCATTCGCAGCTACGTCGAGGATGGCCCTGATGTCCTCCTCCGCTAAGCGCGCGCCCCGCATTCTCTGCACCGGTAACATCGTGCTGGACGAGGTTTTCCGCGTTGACGAATTCCCCCAGCCGGACGGCAAGGTGCAGGCGAGGGAATTTTTCGTCGTTAACGGCGGCTGCGCTGCCAATGCCGCGGTTGCCATTGCCCGGCTGGGCGGCCGTGCCTCGCTCGCGGGCCCGATGGGCGGTCCGGCGGGTGAGGACGAAAACGGCGACCGTGTGCTCAAAGCATTGGCGCGTGAGAAGGTTAACTGTTCGGCCTGTCAGCGGATCGATGGCCTGGCGACCGCGCTGTCGGCGATCTTCATGAATGCACGCGGCGACCGCACGATCGTCACCTATCGCGACGAGCGCATCGCCACCGCCGCGCCGCACGACCCGGAGCGCGCGGTCAGCGGCGTTGACGCGGTGTTGGCGGACAATCGTTATCCGGAATTCGTTCGGCCGATTTGCGAAGTGGCGCGGCAACACAATTTGCCGGTCGTACTCGACGGTGACCGCCCGACAATCGAGGACGATCCGCTGTTTCGCATCGCCTCGCACGTCGTGTTTTCGTGGGAATGCCTGCGCGAAACCACCGGCGCCGCCGATCTCGGCGAGGGCTTGCTGCGCATCGCCGACAAGACCGAGGCGTTCCTTGCCGTCAGCAACGGACCCGACGACATCGTCTATCTCAATCGCGGCAAGCTGCACCGTTTGCCGGTGTTCAACATCACCGCCGTCGATACGCTCGGCGCCGGCGATGCATTTCACGGCGGCTTTGCGATGGCGCTCGCCGAAGGCCGAAGCGAGGTCGAAGCGATGCGCTTCGGCGCCGCGGTCGCCGGAATAAAATGCACCCGCATCGGCGGCTCAGCCGGTGCGCCGACGCGCGCCGAAGTCGAGGCCTTTCTGGCGGAGAACGCCGGCGTAGCGGGTGGATCTATTGGCGGCAGCGGGACTAGCGCGCCAGCCTCGCCGCAGCAGGCCAAGCAGCCCTCGACCTTGCCTGAGAATATTTTTCTCTCTAAAAGGTAGAAGGCGCGCCGTCTTGGAAAATCCACCTCATGGATGTGATCGACAGGAAAATCCTTGCTGTCCTGCAGGATAACGCAGCGCTCTCGGTCGCCGAGATCGGCACGCGCGTTGGACTGTCATCGACGCCATGCTGGAAGCGTATCCAGCGCCTTGAAGCCGCCGGCGTCATTCTCAAGCGGGTCGCCTTAGTGGATCAGGAGCGGGTTGGGCTTCCGATCAGCGTTTTCGTTTCCATCGAGACCGGCGACCATTCGCAAGATTGGCTTGACCGCTTCGCAAAGACTGTCACGGCAATGCCGGAAGTGATGGAGTTCTATCGCATGGCCGGCGACGTCGATTACATGCTGCGCGTCGCTGTCGCCGACATCGCCGGCTATGACTCCTTCTACAAGCGCTTGATTGCGGCGGTCCCGTTGAAGAACGTCACGTCGCGTTTTGCCATGGAAAAGATCAAGTCGACGACCGCGCTGCCGATTCCGGAAAACAGGTAGCTGTTCACTCGGTTGCCTGGCCGGCTGGAAAGTTGTCCGTTGGAGCGGATCAAGTCGGAATTGAGAAGAGTCCATCCAACGTGGGCAAACCGCTCGTCTGCCCGTTTTCCGCATTTTGCAATAAGAAATTAACTACAGTGCAGAAACCCGAACAGGGTCGGGTTAGCTTAACCGCCTTGAAATTCATCGCCGATACTTTGCGGCTTATTCCAAACGGTTCGTAAACCATTTGGTCGGCTTGGGCAGCCAGATGAATTTCAAGGAGCCAACACTTATGAAAGATCTTCTCGCGCGTTTTGCCAAAGACGAGTCCGGCGCGACCGCCGTCGAATATGGCCTGATTGCGGCCGGCATTTCCGTTGCCATCATCGCCGTCATCCAGGGCCTCGGCAACAATCTCAAGACCGCATTCTCCAGCCTTTCCAGCACGCTCAAATAGGCTTCCACCGTTATCAACCGGCGCGGCATGGCTTCGGTCGCGCTGCGGAGCCGTTTCATTTTTTGTACGACGAAGACGCCATGCTGAGCGAAGCGATCGGATTGACACTGTTCCCGGGCGTGATGGCGTTCGCGGCTGCGAGCGACTTTCTCACCATGAGGATTGCCAATCGCGTTTCGCTGCTTCTATTCGTGGGATTTGCTCTGCTCGCCGCGCTCGGCGGCATGAGCGGCGCCGAACTGCTGTCACATCTTGGCGCCGGCGCCGCGGTGCTGACGGCAGCGTTCGCTTGCTTCGCCTGCGGCTGGATCGGCGGCGGCGATGCTAAGCTGGCGGCGGCCACCGCGCTTTGGCTCGGCTTCGGCCAGTTGTTTGACTATCTTATCTACGCGTCGCTATTGGGCGGCGCGCTGACATTGCTGATCGTTTTGTTTCGCACCGTGCCATTGCCGAATTTCTTGGTGGGCCGCCAATGGGCCGAACGTTTGCACCGCCACGATGCCGGCATTCCTTACGGCATCGCGATCGCTGCGGCTGCGCTCATCGTCTATCCGCAGTCCGAGTGGATGACACGCATCGCCTTGTGAACGGCGCGCGCATCGCATGCTCGCGAACATTCAAACTGAGGCGTGGGCGACGCCGGCTCTTGCGATCAGCGCTTCGGCGGCGGCATCGTAGAAACTCGCCGTTTCGGGCAGCATGATCGCCGCGGAACGGACCGCATGCGTTTGCGGATCGAGGCCGTCCGGAGCTTCGCCGCGCATCACACCGAGCGCCGCTTTGCGCAGTCGCGCCCGCGCCATGATCACGCCGTTGTCGGTGGAGACCAGGTTTTCCAGGCTGCGATCCTGAATGGGACCGCAGCTTTCCTGGATCGCTGCGTCCTGCATGGCGATACCTCGGACGCCGCTATAGGACTTGTGGTGCTTCTGCGCCACGCGGTCGATCATATAGTCGTTGTCTTTGTTGACGACCGGCCGGAACGAGCTGGGCAAAAGATTCACGTGAATGCCGCCGCCGTTGCGCATCGTGTCAAGTTCGCGCGGCGAAAGCGGCCGGATCGGATGATGGGTGAAGCACCACACCATGCAGTTGTCATCATCCACCGGCACGAAGGCGTGACCGTTGAGCGCGTTGTCGCCATAAGGCGGGATCATGGTGTGAAACGGCATGACCCATTGCGTGATCCGCCAGTAAAGCTTGCCTGGCGTCGCTGGGCGTCGCACGCCGATCACCATGCCGCCGCTGGTTTCGATCACTTCAAAGCGCGCAGCGGTCTCACGAGTGAATTCAGCGCCCTGGCTGACATGCAGCGGATCGCTGCGCAAATCGTGGCGGTGCAGAAAAGAAACGTGCACCGAATCGATGCCGCCCTCGAGTGCTTGCAGCCAATTGCACTCCTGCGCCCGCTTGGTGACAAAGCGATGCGCCGCCGGCACGATTGCCCATTCGAACTTGGGCGGCGGCGGCTTGTGCGCGGCCGGTCCCATATAGATCCAGATGACATCGCCCCGCTCGATGCAGTCATAAGCGGCGAGTTTGATCTTCTTACAAAAACCGGTCGCGATCGGCTCCGACGGCACGTCAACGCATTGGCCGGTGACGTCGTATTTCCAGCCATGATAGGGACAACGCAGGCCGTTATCCTCGTTGCGGCCGAACCACAGCGACACGCCGCGATGGGCGCAGAATTCGTCCATGACCCCGACGCGGCCTTGGCTGTCGCGGAACGCGATCAGCCGTTCGCCCAGAAGCTTCAGGCGGACTGGCGGGCAATCCGGCTCGGCAATCTCCGACGACAGCAGCGCCGGAATCCAATATCGGCGGATGAGATTTCCCATCGGCGTAGCGGAAGCGGCGCGCGCGAGAAAATCATTTTGTTCGCGGGTCGTCATGACGCTTGTGATGGGTCTCGTGACGGCGCTTGCCGGCAGGTCAGGGTAGCGCCTTTCCGAGAAAATCGGGGGAGCTAGGGCCAAAACTCATTATTTGCGCGGTCGCGTCCTTCGAGGTTGCAGCGAAAATCGCCGCCGGGTTCGTCGAAGAGCTCGACCGTGTGGCCGATGCTCTCCGGCCCGGCGAGCGATTTTGGCTGCAACGCGGTTCGCGGAAATAACGAGTTTTGACCCTAGTTCAGGCCAAAACCCGCACCGGCTTGCCGTCAAGGAAGGCGCGAATGTCTTCGGCCGCCTCAGCGAAGTAGCGCCGGTAATTTTGCTCGGAAACGTAACCGAGATGCGGCGTGATGACGACGTTATCCATCTTGCGCAGTGGATGATCGAGTGCCAGCGGCTCGACGTCGAATACATCGAGCCCGGCGCCGGCAATCTTGCGCTCGCGTAGCGCGGCGAGCAGCGCCGCCTCGTCGACGATCGGGCCGCGCGAGGTATTGATGAGATACGCCGTCGGCTTCATTAGGCCGAATTCCTTGGCGGCAATTAATCCGCGCGTGCGCTGCGACAGCACGACATGGATGGTGATGAAATCGGATTGGCGGAACAAATCGTCCTTGGCGGCATATTCGACGCCGGCCTCGCGGCACTTCTCGGCGGTCAGGTTCTGGCTCCAGGCGATGACCTTCATGCCAAAGGCCTTCGCGATATTCGCGGTGCGGGTGCCGAGCTTGCCCAGTCCGAGAATGCCGAGCGTCATGCCTTCGAGATCAAGGCCGAGGGTGGTCTGCCACGCAGCGCCGGAATGCATCTGCGCGTTCTCGTAGCCGATGTGCCGCGTCAGTTCGAGCATCAGCCCGATTGCGACGCCGGAGGTCGGATTGCCGAACGTGCCGGTGCCGCACACAGTGATGCCGCGCGCCTTGGCCGCCTCTGTATCGATCGAGGCATTGCGCATCCCGGTGGTGATCAGGAGCTTCAGCTCGGGCAGCGCGTCGATAACCTTTTTTGGAAATCCGGTCCGCTCGCGCATGGCGACGACGATCGGAAAACCTTGCAGCGCGGCGACGACCTTGTCAGCGCCGCCGAGATGTTCGTGAAATACCTTGATCTCGATCTCGTCCTTGACCTTAGACCAGTCGGCGAGTTTGAGCGCCACATTCTGGTAATCGTCGAGGATTGCGCAACGAACCGCCATTTTTGTCGCCCCAGTTTTCCCACCCAATTTTTCCGTCTCAATTTATTTTGCGATGATGCACGCCGGCAGGTCGGACGCCCGCATGCAATCGAGTGCAACGCGGCTCAGCCGTCTCATAACCAGTGCGGCAAGACAAGCACAAGGACAAGCAGGACGACAACGACGTCGGCTCACCCCCAGCGTGAGAAGAAATGGTGTTTAGAGAGGGCGATCAGCTGCGGTGTTGGCCGCCGCGGTTGACGTGCGCGCCTGACGAACCGGGCAGGGCCGTTCTGGGAGCCAAGTGCCCGTATTTGGCGTGCCATTTCGGGCCGGGACCGCGCATGTAGTGCAGATCGGGTCGATACGGGCCTTCGCCGCCGAGGCAAGTACGCCACGCCCGGCGCAGGGTTTTGAAGAAATCGTGCCGCATGGAACGCTCCGTACAATGGCACCGCAATGAGGACTAACCGCGGCTGCCGCCTTCAAACGCATATAACGTTTTCAAACGCATGTTTGAGACAGAGTTTGGGCAGAAATCATTAAAAATTGGTAGGATTTTCGGGGCTTACCGGGGAATAACGCGTGGCTTTGCGCGCCCCGGATGCCTCGGCGGATAGTTTCGCCGCAAAAGCGCCGCCGCCTTGCCGCCGTGCGCCGCCCTCGCTACATCGAGAGTGGATTTCCTCTAAATCCGCGCCTTAAGCAACGTGCGCTTTCCGCGCTGCCCCAAGCGCCGCGGGCGAGGGCAAAAGCCACCCAGCCGAAAGCGAATAATGGCCCGCCAATTCATCTATCACATGGAAGGTTTGTCCAAGACCTATCCGGGCAACCGCAAGGTCTTGGAGAATATTAATCTGTCGTTTTATCCCGACGCCAAGATCGGCGTGCTCGGCGTCAATGGCTCCGGCAAATCAACGCTGCTGCGCATCATGGCGGGGCTCGACCAGGACTTTTCTGGCGAAGCCTGGGCGGCCGAGGGCGCCCGCGTCGGCTATCTGCCGCAGGAGCCGCAGCTTGATCGCGACAAGTCGGTGCGCGACAACGTCATGCAAGGTGTCGGCCCGCAAAAGGCGATCGTCGACCGTTACAACGAGCTCGCGAGCAATTACTCCGACGAGACCGCCGACGAAATGACCAAGCTGCAGGATGAGATCGAAGCCAAGGGGCTTTGGGATCTCGATTCCAAGGTCGATCAGGCTATGGACGCGTTGCGCTGCCCGCCGGACGGCGCGGAAGTTGCGAAGCTCTCCGGCGGTGAACGGCGCCGCATCGCCTTGTGCCAGCTGCTTCTCGCTCAACCCGAGCTCCTTCTTCTCGACGAGCCGACCAACCATCTCGACGCCGAGTCGGTGTCGTGGCTGGAAGGTCATTTGCGCAACTATCCCGGCGCCATCCTGATCGTCACCCACGATCGCTACTTCCTCGACAACGTGACGGGCTGGATTCTCGAACTCGACCGCGGCCGCGGCATTCCCTATCAGGGCAATTATTCGGCCTGGCTCGTTCAAAAGCAGAAACGCTTGGAGCAGGAAGGCCGCGAGGAAGAAGCCCGCCAGCGCACGCTGGCACGCGAGCAGGAATGGATCTCCGCTTCGCCTCGGGCGCGGCAGGCGAAATCGAAAGCGCGCTATGAACGCTACGAAGAACTGCTGAAAAAAGCCGGCGACAAGCAGACGCAAACCGCTCAGATCGTCATTCCAGTCACCGAACGGCTCGGACAGAACGTCATCGACTTCGAGCATCTCAACAAAGGCTTCGGCGACAATCTGCTCATCGACGATCTCACTTTTAAGCTGCCGCCCGGCGGTATTGTCGGCATCATCGGGCCGAACGGCGCCGGCAAGACCACATTGTTTCGCATGGTCACCAAGCAAGAACAGCCCGATCAGGGCGCCATCAAGATCGGTGAATCGGTGCGGCTCGGTTATGTCGATCAATCGCGCGATACGCTCGATGGCGCCAAGAGCGTATGGGAAGAAATCTCCGGCGGCCTCGATCAACTGGCGCTTGGCAAGCGCGAAGTGAATTCGCGGGCCTATTGCGCGGCATTCAATTTCAAAGGCGCCGACCAGCAGAAGAAAGTCGGCCAATTGTCCGGCGGCGAGCGCAACCGCGTGCATCTCGCCAAGATGCTCAAATCCGGCGCCAACGTTCTCCTGCTCGACGAGCCGACCAACGATCTCGACGTCGACACGCTGCGCGCGCTTGAAGAGGCGCTCGAGGATTTCGCCGGCTGCGCCGTCATCATTAGCCACGACCGCTGGTTTCTCGATCGCATTGCCACTCACATTCTCGCTTTTGAAGGCGACAGTCACGTCGAATGGTTTGAAGGCAATTACCAAGACTACGAAAGGGACAAGATGCGCCGCCTCGGCATCGAGTCGATCATTCCACAGCGGATCAAATACAAAAAGTTCTCAAGGTAGGGTACCCCGGTTCGCGGGGGCGGATGAGCATAATCGTTCTCGCGGCACGACTCGATGTTTTGCCTCTCTGCAAAGTTGCGCTCGGGCGCGCGCAGGCGCGGCCCGGGTTGGAAGAGGGCAGGCGCAGATGCCCTTCACGGCTCCGAATTCAGTCCGCACCACGGCGGCACTGGCTTCGATTCGCCCGGCGCGATGCCGCCGAGATGGCGCTTGATGTCGCCGTATTGCGGATCGTTGGGGGCAAAAACTAGCTTACTTTCGGCTATCGGATCGGGCCACAATGAGCGAAGTTGAAGCGTGATGGTGCCGTCGGCCGACATTTTTGCCCTGCCGACGCTATCAAAAGCCTCGCAGGGTATCGGTTGGCTGCTTTTGTCCGTGGCCGCGACAGCAAGGTTCGTGGTCAACGTCAATCCAAGCATCGTAAGCAGCACTTGCCGCAAAGACATCAACACCGCCTCCTGCTAGGACATACAAGAATAAGCGAATCGTGTCGGCAATCTCAAAGTAAAGGCTAGCGATGGAAGATTGGAGCGCGCGGCAATATCTGAAATTTGAGGACCAGCGGACACGGCCGCCGCGCGATCTGCTCGCGCAAGTGCCGCTGGCAAATCCGCGCCTTGTGGTCGATCTCGGCTGCGGGCCGGGCAATTCCACTGAGCTTCTGGTCGAGCGCTTTCCGCAAGCGCAAGTAGTCGGGCTCGATTCGTCGCCGGACATGTTGCGCAAAGCGCGCGAACGGTTGCCGACCTGCAAGTTCGTGCAGGGCGATATCGCAACCTGGACCCCGGAAGCCGGCACCGATCTCATTTTCGGCAATGCCGTGATGCAATGGCTGCCGGATCATCCGGCGATCATGCGGCGCTTGTTGGCGGCGCTGCCGGAGGGCGGCGTGCTGGCGATCCAGATGCCTGACAATACGCGCGAACCGGGACTCGTATTCCAGGGCGAAGTCGGCGAGAGCGGCCCGTGGCGCGATCACCCCGAGATCAAGGCGGCGTCGCGTGAGGACCTGCCGCCGCCCGAGGCCTATTACGATCTGCTCAAGCCGGTCTGCAGTGCTATCGATGTCTGGCACATCGTCTACAACCATGTGATGGCGTCGCCGCAGGCGATCGTCGAGTGGTTCAAGGGCTCATCGCTGCAACCGTTCCTGTCGCCGCTCGACGCCGCCGCGCGTGAGCAATTTCTCGCTGCCTATACGAAAAAAATCGTCGACGCCTATAAGCCGCGTTTCGACGGCAAAGTGCTGCTGCGTTTCCCGCGGCTGTTCATTGTCGCCGTGCGGTGACTGTAGGCGAGCGCGACTGCTATGCTCGGTTCGTACCGCGATATGAGGGTTCGATGATACGGGACGGGCTGTTTCGCCACTGCGGCACGTTTGCGGTTGTCTGTGCACTGCTATGTGCACACGGCAGTGCGAGGGCGGATGCCGCGTTTGCAACCTGGCTGCAATCGCTGTGGCTGCAAGCCCAGGCGCTGGGCATTTCGCGCGCGACATTCGACACCGCGACGCGCAGCCTTGAGCCCGACCTGACGCTGCCCGATCTCGTGCTGCCCGGGCGGGTGGAACGGCCGTCCGCCGGGCAGCCGGAATTCGTCACGACACCAGCGGATTATCTGAAGGAGCCGGCGATCGAGCGGCTCGCCGGCGACGCGCGGAGGATCTACGAGCGCTACCGCACACCGCTCGACACGATCGAACGCCAATTCGGCGTCCCGCCGGCGATTTTACTGGCGATCTTCGGCCGCGAAACCGATTTCGGCCGGTCCACCGACTCGCGCAATGCTATTCGCGTGCTGGCGACGCAGGCCTATCTCGGACGGCGCAAGGAGCAGTTCCTCACGGAATTCCTGCTGGCAATGAAGATCCTCGACCAGGGCGGGATCAAGCTTGCCGACATGCGCAGCTCCTGGGCGGGCGCGATGGGCCTGACGCAATTCTTGCCGTCGGATTATTTGAAATATGCGGTCGACTTCGACGGCAACGGCCACGCCGATATCTGGCATTCGGTGCCCGACGCGCTCGCCTCCGCCGCCAAGCAACTTGTCGGCAAAGGCTGGCAGCCGCGACTGCGCTGGGCCTACGAGGTGCATCCGCCCGCCGATGTCGATTGCACCATCGGCGTGCCGAGCTACACGCTCTCCCTTGGCGACTGGCTCGCGCGAGGCTTCAAGCCGGCCTATGGCCGCGTATTATCCGCGGCCGAACGCGCCGAGACCGCGTCGCTGGTGCAGCCGGCGGGGCTCTACGGTCCGTCGTTTCTCGCCACCAAAAATTATTTTGCCATCAAGGAATATAATTTTTCCGATCTCTACGTATTGTTCGTCGGCCATCTGAGCGACCGCATCAGCGATCCGCGCCCGTTCGAAACGCCGTGGAGCACCGTCGTGCAATTGCCGACCGCCGATCTCGACCGCATGCAGCGTGTGCTCACCGCGCGGGGCTATTACCATGACAAGATCGACGGCAAAGCCGGCATGCTGACGCGCGCCGCGCTCGGCGATTTTCAGAAGCGCAACGGGCTCAAAGTCGATTGCTGGCCGAGCGCCGCGGTGCTGCGGCAGATGGAGGCGAGCGGGAGGTGAGCTGGGCCGATTTTGTTTCACCTCTCCCCAGTGGGGAGAGGTCGCGAGCGTTAGCGAGCGCGCGAGGGCTGCTCACCAAAATGCGCGCGCGACCCAAGTCAGGATTTCCCCGAATTGGCTCGGGAACAGCAAAAAGTAAATGAGCGCCAACAGCGCAGCGATACTTGGAGTCCAATCTGACATGGGCTCCCCCCTGTGCAAGATTGCTCCTGCCTCTATTATCGCCGAAAATACTTAGACGGTTGTTTCTGGAAATGACCGCCTTTTCCTAAACTGACGGCGATTAGATCAATCGTCGCCCGCCACGGCACTCGGCCGCCGATCATCATCTTCCGCAGCCTCGCGCCGATGCATCCGGCTCGGGATCGAACCGGTGACGCCGGGATCGGCGAAACTGTTGCCGTAAGGGCGGGCGGCGAAACGGTTACCGGCGCGTGCCGCTGCGACCTCGCCCGGTATCGCGCCCGGCTCGCAGATGCGCCGGCCGCTCGTGCGCCGCATCAGATCGACGTGGATGTGATTGTAGTGATAGACGTTGGCGCCGGGCGCGAGCACGGTCGAGAACTGATCGCAGGCCGCAGACTGCACGTCGTGCAGAAAGCCTTGCTCCTCCGGCGTGCCGCGCCAGCCATGTTGCACGCTCACCACATGACCGTCTGCAAGATCGAATTCGGCGATGTCGAGCGCATTGCCGAAGGCATGTTCGGAAATATGCGCGTTCGGATTGCCGTTCATGCCGCGGCAGGAATAGGCGGATATTTGTTTGATTTCCACCACCGGTTGACGAAACCAGCGCAACGCCGCGGGCTGCACCGAAGTGGCGATCCATTGATCGAGCGCGGCGACGATCGGGCAGGCGAGCGT
>JBASAH010000216.1:0-1948 GCA_049650505.1 Xanthobacteraceae bacterium | reverse complement strand
ACTCGGTACCCCGCGCGCTTTCGCTGTGGGCGGCGGCTGATCTGGGCCGCACTTTAAGCAATCCGACGCGTCGCAACCGCGGTGCGATCGGGGCGCCGAAGGGCGCATCGCGCGCGGAGGCGTCACGCTTCTGTCACGTAATGATCGGGGTTTCCCAGCGATTCTGAGTGAAATAGCACGCAATTCCAGGCACTTCTGGCTTAAGCGGTTCTCGCCTGCAACCTAAGCCATTGGATTTCCGAAGAGAATCGGTCGCGGCCCATCGTCACGACTCTTTTTCGGTGTGGCTTTGGCAATGCCGGGGTGTCGGTGCACCGCCGGACGGTCGTCAACTTGAGCGAGGTTCACATTAACCTTAAAGAAGTCTTACTTTTAGCGCCGGCTATGGTTTCCTTGACGGGGCAGGAGAGGCTGCGAATAACCTTTTGTAAATGTTTGGGGGGTGGTTTCAGCGTGTGGTCCGCGCGGGGCGCGTCATTGCGGGTGCGGCCCTGGTATCGGCGTGCGCGTCAGCCATCCAAAACGATCCCGTCAATCAGCGGCTAGCTCTCAATCCTCGCGAGGCCGAGGCCGAGCTCGTGCCCGGCGCCGAGACCAGTTACGACGACATGGTCGTCGCGCTGTCGTTTTCCGGCGGCGGCATGCGCGCTGCCGCTTTTTCCTACGGCGTGTTGGAGGGATTCGATCAGACGCGGGTGCCGACGCGCACTGGCGCGGCGTCGTTGCTCGACCGGCTCGATTTTCTCTCCGGTGTGTCCGGCGGATCGATCCTTGCCGCCTATTACGGGCTGAAGGGACGCGCCGCCATCGCCGACTTCCGGCAACGGTTTCTCCTGGCTAATGCCGAAGAGTCGCTGCAGACCGATCTCAGCCTTGGCAATATCGCGCGCGGGCTGAGCGGCGGGGTCAATGACGCGACCAAATTCCCGGTCTGGCTCGACGCTCATTTGTACAATCAAGCGACTTTCAGAGATCTGCTGCGGCGGCCGCGGCCGCGCGTTTGGATCAATGCGGCCGATATCTACGATCGTACCGCTTTCATCTTTGCTCCAGTCACGTTCAGCGCCTTGTGCAGCGATCTCTCAAGCTATCCGGTCTCGCTCGCGGTCGCGGCGTCTGCCGCCGTGCCCGTCGTATTCGCGCCGATCGTCATTCAGAATTTCCATGGCGGCTGCGCGACCCCGTTGCCGAGCTGGGTGGCGCGCGCGCATAGCGACCCGAATGCGCCACCGCTGATCAAATCCTATGCCGATGCGCTGGGGCGTTATCGCTCGGGCACGCTCAACTACGTCAAGCTGCTAGACGGCGGGCTCGTCGATAATTTCGGTCTGGCCGGCTTCACCATCGCGCGGCTTGCGGCAAATACGCCGTTCGGTCCGCTAGCGCCGCAACAGGCGGTGAAGCTGCGCCGCTTTTTGTTCCTGGTCGTGGATGCGGGCCGCGCGCCGTCCGGCCAATGGGCCCAGACGGTGCCAGGCCCCAGCGGCGTCGATCTCATCATGGCAACCTCGGATACGGCGACTGAATCGGGCGCGATGGGCAGCTATTCGGCGTTCGACGCCATCATGGCGGATTGGCGCAAGGCGCTCGTGAACTGGCGCTGCGCTTTGCCCGAAGCCGAGCGGCACCGTTACGGCGTGCCGCCCGGCTGGAATTGCCGCGACCTGGAATTTTTCATCAGCAAGATATCGTTCGACCAACTGGGCCCCGATCGTGCGGCCGCGCTCAACAATGTCGAAACGCGATTCAAGCTGCCGCCCGATCAGGTCGATATGCTGGTGACGGCCGGTCGCGACGCGCTTGGCGCCAATCCCAAATTCCGTGGCTTCCTCACGTCGTTCGGCCGCACGCCGCCGCCGCTTCCACCGGGGGCTCCAGGTGCACCTGTGGCGACATCGGACGCGGCTGCGCAGCAGGCTGCGGCGGCGGAGTAAACGACGAGCTACTC
>JBASAH010000215.1:0-2722 GCA_049650505.1 Xanthobacteraceae bacterium | reverse complement strand
CGAATTGACCACCCGAATTGACGCTTGGCGCGTTGCGCCCTATATCGCCGGCCATGAAGGCGTCATTACCGGCCATCGTTTCTTCTCTGTGCCGCCGCCGCGGCTTGCGCCGCGTGCGGGCGCGCATGCGCGCTCGCGCGTAGCCGTTGCATCCCCCAGCCGCCGGGTCCGCGGCACTTTACTTCTGATAATCTCTCGCGGATTCGGCCTGACGCCCTCTAACAGCGCAAAAGGTTGATCCATGTCCTCCGCCAAAAAGGCGAAAATCGGCGTGCTCGGCGCCTCCGGCTATACCGGCGCCGAATTGGTGCGCCTGCTGCTGTGCCATCCGCAGGCCGAAATAAAGCTGCTGACCGCCGACCGCCGCGCCGGCAAGACCATGGCGAATGTTTTCGCCCAATTTGCCCCCTTTGCGTTGCCGACGCTGACCTCGGTGGAGGACGCCGACTGGCCGGCGCTCGCGCTCGATGTCGCGTTCTGCGCACTGCCGCACGGCACCACCCAGAAAGTCATCAAGGAATTGCTGGCGCGCGCCCCGCGCACCAAGGCCGTCGATCTGTCTGCCGATTTTCGCTTGGCCGACCCCGCCGCCTACGCACGCTGGTATGGCCACGCCCATGCCGCGCCCGAACTGCAGAAGGAAGCGGTCTATGGCCTGACCGAAATTTATCGGGCAAAGATCAAGGACGCGCGGCTGGTCGCGAATCCGGGCTGCTACACCACCGCCGCCGAACTGCCTTTAATTCCGCTTCTTAAAGCCAAGGCGATCGATCCGGACGAGATCGTCGTCGATGCAAAATCGGGAATGACCGGAGCGGGCAGGGCGGCGCGTGACGACATGGTCTTTGCCGAAGTGTCCGAAGGTTTTCATGCCTACGGCGTCGGGCATCATCGCCACATGGCGGAGCTTGATCAGGAATTCTCGCGCGCCGCGGGCCGCGAGGTTATCGTCAGCTTCACGCCGCATCTGGTGCCGATGAACCGCGGCATCCTGGCGACAATCTATGTCCGCGGCAGTAAAGCTACGCCGCAGGATCTTCACGCCGTGCTCGCCAAAGCTTACGCGCCGGAGCCGTTCGTGCATGTCTTGCCGTTTGGCGCCACGCCACAGACCCGCCACGTCCGTGGCTCGAACATGACTTTCATCGGCATTGTTGCCGACCGCATTCCCGGCCGCGCCATTATCGTTTCGGCGCTCGACAATCTGACCAAAGGGGCGTCCGGACAGGCGGTGCAAAATATGAACGTCATGCTCGGCCTACCGGAGACCACCGGGCTCGAACAGGTTGCGCTGTTTCCGTAACCGCAATTTGTAAAAGAAAATCACGGTTTGCGAGCGAAACTTCATATCAATTTGAAGATCGCAAGCACGAGCAGCGCCTGCGCCACGAAGCCGCCGGTAAATGACAGTGTGCGCAGCACAGGAATGCCGAGTGTATAGACCACGACGTGGGCAAGCCGCGACCAGAAATAGAGCGCGCAGGCGAAGGCGGTAACGGCGGTTGCGATACCTAGCGCCCGCGTGGTCAAAACCAGCGGCGCGAACACGATCAGATTTTCCACCGCATTGGTATGCGCGGCCATCAAGCGCCGCGCCCATGGCGATTGCGCCTTGTCGCTCGGGCTCGGATTGGCCATCGCGCCGATGAGGCCGCGGACCATGATGCGGTCGAGGATGTAGGGCAGCCACATAAGGCCGGTCATTGCGACCGTTAGAACGAGCCAGAACAATTCGTTGGACATGATCATCCCCCCATTTGCGTTTTGCGCGGCTTTGAGTGCGGCAGGTTTGCGTGTGGCATGGCGGATCGAACTAACGCAACCTGCCGCGCGTATCGACCGCGGTCACGATTCCATTGCGAAGAATAACATATTCGCCCTTGCCGTAGACGTACCGCTCCGAAATCCCGCGCGCTGTCTCACGCCGATCGACATGATCGGGTTTGCCCCAGCAAGTGGCTACGAGTTGTTTTGCCGACATGCCGACCCGCGGGTCGCCGCGGCGCTTGCATTCGGCCGCGGCCTGCATCGGATCAACGTCCGTTGCGAACCTGATTAGACCGAAGGCCTCAATGTAACCTGTCCGCCCGTCCTCCAGCTTGAAATGATAATGGGCGTCGCTGGTTATGCCTCGTTCAATACCGTCCAGTTCCAACTTGCTAGTCGGGGGAATCGAGGTGCAGTCGATGACATTTGTCGTTGGTCTCGGACATAGAAATCTGCTGCCTAGCAGCCAATAAGTCTTTCCCAAGTTCGGCTCATACTTCGCCTTCTCTTCTAAGAAACTTTTTTCGAAGTCGACTGACGGCGGGCGCTTTGTGCAGCCGCTCGTCAGCGCAAGCGCCATGAGGCTGAAAGCCAATTTTCTCTTCACGGACCCTCTCCCAACCGTCGCTTGTAAACCTACAGGCGGGTGCAACGGCTGGTCGAGTGAATGATATTCAAGCTGCGGTTCGAATAGCTGACGCTTACCGCGCCTCGAACGGAGCAAACAAAAGCGCCGCCGGTCTAATGACGTACTTTGACGTAACGTCCCGGCGCGTCCTCGATTGGCTTGAGCACGCCGCCGCCCGGCACGCGCGCCGGCACTTTGGTCGGGCCTTGTTTGGTGAGCCAAGCAAACCAATCCGGCCACCACGAACCCGGCTGTTCCTTGGCTTTCGCGAGCCAGCTCTCGATATCGGCGTTTCTTGGCTTGGCTCCGGTCCAGTATTGGTATTTC
>JBASAH010000214.1:0-13661 GCA_049650505.1 Xanthobacteraceae bacterium | reverse complement strand
CTTGCAGGCCGGGCGTGCCGGCATCGCCGCCGACACGCGCGACAATTTCGCGCGCGACTTGCCAGGCGTCCGGCAGTGACGCGGCCAAAATACCGGTGCAGCTTTGGCTTTGATAATCGTGGCTGCCCTCGCGGTTGATCGCGTTTACGCTCGGTTTGAAACCCACACAACCGCAGAAACTCGCGGGGCGAATGACCGAACCGATCACTTGCGTGCCGAGCGCCGCGCCAACGATACCGACCGCAACGGCGGCAGCTGATCCGCTCGACGAGCCGCCCGGTGTATGCGCCGCGTTCCATGGATTGCGCGTCCCACGCGGCTCGGATGCGGCAAATTCGGTGGTCACGGTCTTGCCGATAATCACGGCGCCGGCATCGCGCAGCGCCCGCACGCTCGCCGCATCTTTCTCCGACCGCCAGCCGAGAAACAGCGGCGAACCCATCTGCGTCGGCATATCGAAAGTTTCGATCACATCCTTGATGCCGACGGGCATGCCGTCGATCGGCGACAATGGCCGCCCGGCGCGCCAACGCTCGCTCGCGCGATCGGCCGCCGCACGCGCCACCGACAGATTCGTGCAGACAAAAGCGCCGACGCGCGGTTCCCAGCTTTCGAGCAATTCCAGCGAGCGTTCTAGAAATTGCCGCGGCGAGGCGTTGCCGGAGGCAAAGTTTCGAGTGACCGCGAGGTAGGATCGCATCGCGGGCTTCGTCTGCTCGCGCATCCTTGTCTCGTCGCTGGCGATCGCGTGTTCCAGATCGCGGCTCACGTTATTTTTTGCCCTCGTCGTAGTAGTGAATTTCCTATAGCAGGCAGCCACGATCCGATTTGAATGGTCCATGATAAACGCCGGGCGGCCGGCACGCATAGGTGGGCGCATCGAACGACTCGCAGCCCCTGCCCGCGGCGTCGTTGCCGACGATCAAATCGCCGGTAACCAGGTAATCTTCTGCCCGACGGCGTCGCCCAGCCTTTATTCATGTCGATCTTGTGGAACTCGAGATGCGGTTTGTTCATTGGCATAAATTAGCTTTCTTTTTTCGAGCGCTCGGCTCCGGCGTCCGTAATCGGCAATGTGCTTGTCGCAGGTGTCGCTGGGCTGGACTGCGGGTCGCGGGACACGCCCGGATACTACAATCTCCCGTCGATTTTCGTCGCGCGAACTTGCAGCGCCACGCGGGTTTCTGCCCGTTGCAATGGCCTATCGCGCATTGTACATGGGGTACAAGCCTTAGCAATCGAGCGACAATTTCGCCGCGTCGGGAAACGTCGCGTTGCGGCACATCGCGCACCGCTGGTTTGTCGCGAACGACACTTTAGGACTGAAAGCGGGAATGCAAGAGCGCCACCATGCATGAGATCGCCGGCCAGGTTCATTGGCACGAGCCATCAGGTTTCAAGCGCGCCGGCTTCGGCAAATTCGGCCGACCGAAGACGCCATATGATCTGTTCATGGAAACCGAAGGCGTTCCGGTTTACCGCGACATCGGCGTGAGCAAAGTGCAAAACCTGCCGCTGCAGCCATGGCCGCGCCTGGGCGGGCGCGGCAGCTATATTCAGCTGCACGGCACCGAGGGCAAATGGGGCTGCTACGTCGTCGAAGTGCCGGGCGCCGGTGCGCTCAACGTCGAGAAGCATCTCTACGAGGAAATTTATCTAGTCGTCGAAGGCCGGGGCTCGACGGAGGTCTGGCTCGAAGGCGACAACAAGCGGCACGTGTTCGAATGGCAGAAGGGTTCGCTGTTTTCGATTCCGGTCAATGCGATGCATCGCATTGTCAATGCCAGCTCCGCACCGGCGATGCTCCTTGCCGGCACCACCGCGCCGAATCTGATGAACCTCATCAACAATGTCGACGCGATTTTTAATTGCCCTTATCAGTTTCGCGACAGATTTTCCGGCGCCGACGACTTCTACAAATATAAGGACGACATCGAGCCCGATCCGGTGCGCGGGCTGGCGATGCGGCGCACCAATTTCATTCCCGACATCGTCAATTGCGCCTTGCCGCTCGACAATCGCCGCTCGCCCGGATGGCGCCGCGTCGAGCCGTTCATGACCGGCAATAGTTTTTATTTGTGGATCGGCCAACACGAGAACGGCCATTATTCCAAAGCGCATGCGCACACTTCGGCGGCGGTGCTGATCTGCATAAAGGGTAAGGGCTACACCTACACCTGGCCCGAGAATCTCGGCATCACGCCGTGGAAGGATGGCAAGGCCGATCAGGTCAAGCGCGTCGATTACGAACCGGTCGGCATGGTGTCGGCGGCGCCGGGCGGCGCGCGCTGGTATCACCAGCATTTCGGTGCATCGAAGGAGCCGTTTCGGCTGACCGCCTGGTTCGGACCGCACAATCCGGGGCGCGAGCCGGGACCGCCCGGCGAAAAACATGTCGATTACACGGCGATGGACATTCCCGAAGGTGGCACCGCCATCCCTTATTACATGGAGGATCCGTTCCTGCGGCAGGAATACGCCGGACGCATGAAGCAGGAAGGCGCGGAAAATCGAATGCGGCCGGAATATTATGAGCGCGACTATCGTGGATTGCTGCCGAAGGAATGAAAGTGACTTTCCTCTCGGCTGTCATGCCCGGCCTTGTGCCGGGCATCCCGATTCTTGAAATTCGGAGAATGCGGGTCGGGATTGCCGGGACAAGCCCGGCAATGACGCAGCGAAGGCGTTACGCATGAACGATGAAATCGGCGGCCGGATTTTCTTTTCCAACACGGGACGCACTTTTGGCGAGGAAGACGAGCTGTGCGTGCTTTCCGTCGGCGTCGATATCGGCTCGTCTACGTCGCATCTCGTGTTTTCGCGGATCGTGCTGGAGCGGCTTGATAGCCGCTACGTGGTCACCGAGCGCGAGAGCTTTTTTCAATCGGACATTCTGCTTACGCCGTACGCGGCCGAAGACACCATCGACGCCGAGGCGCTCGGCGCCTTTATTGCACGTCAATATCGAGACGCCAAAGTCGACCCCGACGAGATCGACGCGGGCGCGCTGATCCTCACTGGTGTGGCGGTAGGGCGGCGCAATGCAAGGGCCATCGGCGAATTGTTCGCGCGCCAAGCCGGACGCATGGTTGCGGTCAGCGCCGGCGATAGTTTGGAATCGGTGATGGCGGCATATGGATCGGGCGCGGCGGCGCGCTCGATCCGCAACGGCGCCCCGGTGATGAATGTCGATGTCGGCGGTGGCACGGCAAAAATCGCAGTCTGCGCCGACGGCAAAGTCGTCGACGTCACCGCGCTCGATGTCGGCGCGCGGCTCGTCGTGGTCGACGAGAGGCGGCGCATCGTGCGGGTCGAAGAAGCCGGCCGCCGGTTCGGCGCGGCGCTCGGGCTTAAGCTCGAACCGGGCGTGGCGCTCGCTGAGCAGGATGCGCGCGCTCTCGCCGCCAGCATGGCTGATTGCTTATTCGAGGCCATGCGCGGCGGCTCACCGCGCCTCGGCGACACCGATCTGTTGCGGCTCGATCCGCTGCACTGGCGCGGCAAAATTTCCGACGTGAGTTTTTCCGGCGGCGTGTCCGAATATATTTACGGCGGAGAGGCAAAATCCTATGGCGATCTCGGCCGCGAGCTCGCTGCCGAACTGCGCGCGCGGCTCAGCAACGATCTGCCGCTGGCGCGACCGGAGGCGCGCATTCGCGCGACTGTGATCGGCGCCGCCCAATACACGCTGCAGGTGTCAGGCAGCACGATCTTCGTGTCGCCAATGGAAACGCTGCCGCTGCGCAACGTGCCGGTGATCGCGCCGGCATTGCCGCTCGATGGTGACAAGATAGATCCTGCCGCGGTCGCAACAGCAATCAAGTCGGCGCTCAAGCGCCGCGGGCTCGGCGGCGACGAAAGCCCGGTCGCACTCTTTGTGCCCTGGCGCGGTTCGGCGACGTTCCAGCGTCTCGACGATTTTTGCCGCGGGATGGCTGACGGCCTGGCGGCGATCCTCGCCCACGGCCATCCGATCGTGCTCGTCGGCGACAACGACGTCGGCGGACTGATCGGGATTCATTTTTGCGAAGAGATGAGGCTCACGAGCCCAATCGTCTCGATTGACGGCCTCGAGCTCAAGGATTTCGACTACGTCGACATTGGCGCCATCCTTGATACCTCGGGCGCCGTGCCGGTCGTGATTAAGTCGCTGGTGTTTCCGACGAGCCCGAGTGTCGGCGGGGATCGGCAGTCCGCGCCGGCCGTCGCCGACATGCCCAAGCAGAACATGCGGCCGTAACGTTTGGCGGCGGCTGCTCGCTTGATGTTCAATTGCCGCGGCTTGTGCATTGCACAACGGGCAGGCGGACTGCGGCGTAAACGAGCAATTGCCTGCCCACTGCCGCGCGCCCCTTCCCCGCCAACCCCCTGCAAACAGTAAAGAAGTTCAATATTGCCGCACCGCGCCGGTGTGGCACGCCTCTTGCGAATTAGGGCGCAAAGCTTCGTGCCGAGATGCGCAAGCGGTGACTGCATGCAGGAGCGAACGATGGACACGATTGACTATGTCAAACCGGCCGATGTGGCGGCGGCGATGGTCGAAGCCGGCAAGCGCAAGCTTGCTTTGGCGCCGCGCGACCTCTTGATCCGCGGCATGCTGTCCGGCGCCATTCTCGGCGTCGCGACGAGCCTTGCTTTCACCGGTGCGGTACAGACCAACGTGCCGCTGGTCGGCGCGCTGATCTTTCCGGTTGGGCTGATCAGCATTGTGCTGCTTGGTCTCGAACTCGTCACCGGCAGCTTCGCGCTCGTGCCATTGCCGTGGCTCGGCCGCGAGGCAAGCGCACCGGCCGTACTGGTGAACTGGGGCTGGGTCTTCATCGGCAACCTGATTGGCAGCGTCGCCTATGGCGCGCTGATCGCGATCGCGCTTACCAATATGGGCAGCACGGCCCCGGCCGGCGTCGCTGCACGCATCGTCCAGGTCGCCGAGGCCAAAACGATCGGTTATTCGGCCCTCGGCTTCGCCGGCATGGTCACCGTCTTCGTCAAAGCAATCTTGTGCAATTGGATGGTTTGCCTCGCGATCGTGCTGGCCATGACTACCAATTCCGTGATTGGCAAGATCGCCTGCGCCTGGATGCCGGTTTTCATCTTTTTCGCGCAGGGCTTCGAGCACTCGGTCGTCAATATGTTCATCGTGCCGACCGGCATGATGATGGGCGCTAAGGTCACGGTCGCTGATTGGTGGCTGTGGAATCAGATCCCGGTCACGCTTGGCAATCTGGTCGGCGGATTTCTGTTCACGGGCTTCGCCATTTACGCGACCTACAAGCCCCGTACCGCCGCCAAAGTGTTGGCGCCGACGCCGACCGGTGTGCCTGCCGAATAGGCCCGCCCACGCGGCGACGGACAATCCGAACGGCATAAACGGAGGCCATCACTCAGCGGAACAGAGGCGATGCCGGGCGATTTCGAACCAGAACAGAAACGCTATCTCGAAGGCTTCATGACCGGACTGCAGATCGCGAAGAGTCTGCGTCCGGCAAACGCCGATGGAGTGACGCCAAGTTTGCCTGCTCCGGCGACGAACGGGTCCGCCGCTGCGGCGGAGCCGATCGGGCCAGATGCTGCCGCACTGCGGGCGCAGGACCGCGTCCTCAAATCCGGCGGCAAGCTCGCCGATCCGGAAAAGTTCAAGCGCGAGCTTCATCCCTTCGACGGCTACGAGCGGCTGAGGGAGCAAGCCGCGAAAAACGAACCGCCCAAGCCTGACGATAATTTCCGCTGGCGTTTCTTCGGCCTATTCTACTGCGCGCCGGCGCAAAAGGCCTATATGTGCCGGCTGCGCATTCCGAACGGTATCCTCAAACACTGGCAATTTGCCGGGGTCGCCGATCTCGCCGAGCGCTACGCCGGCGGCTATGCCCACGTGACGACGCGCGCCAACCTGCAAATGCGCGAAGTCGAGCCGAAAAACACCGTCGCCATGGTCGAGGCGATCCAGGATCTCGGGCTCTGTTCGCGCGGCTCGGGCGCCGACAATATCCGCAACGTCACCGGCACGCCGACGGCGGGGATCGATCCGCAGGAACTGATCGATACGCGCCCTTACGCCCGCGAATGGCACTTCCACATCCTCAATGACCGTTCGCTGTATGGCATCCCGCGCAAATTCAACGTCGGCTTCGACGGCGGCGGCGTGATCCCGGTCCTTGAAGATACCAACGATATCGGTTTCCAGGCCGTCACGGTGAAAGACGGACATGGCATCGACCCGGGCGTCTGGTTTCGGCTGATGCTTGGCGGCGTAACCGGTCACAAAACTTTTGCCGGCGATACCGGAGTGATCGTCAAGCCGGCGGAAACCACGCAAGTCGCCGATGCCGTAGTGCGGATTTTCATCGATCATGGCAACCGCACTAACCGCGCCAAGGCGCGGCTGAAATACATACTCGATGCCTGGGGCTTCGATAAATTCGTTGCCGCGCTCGACGAAAGGCTTGGCCGCCAACTCGTGCGCGCGCCGGTCAATGCCATTGCGCCGCGGCCGCCGATCGACCGGCTGGCGCATATCGGCGCCCATCCGCAGAGGCAAGACGGCTATTGCTGGATCGGCATCGTGCTGCCCGTGGGCAAGCTCACGGCCGAGCAGATGCGCGGGATTGCACGAATCGCAGGCGAATTCGGCGATGGCGACATCCGCCTCACGGTCTGGCAAAACTTGCTGATCTCCGGCGTGCCGGACGCACGCGTCGCCGAGGCTGAAGCGGCAATCGCCGCTCTTTCGCTATCGACCAAAGCCACATCGATCCGCGCCGGTCTGATCGCCTGCACCGGGAATGCCGGTTGCCGGCTGGCAATGTCAGATACCAAGCGGCATGCTGAAACGATCGCGCAGTGGTGCGAAACGCGTGTGCAGCTCGATAGCCCGCTCAATATCCATCTTACCGGCTGCCCGAATTCCTGCGCGCAGCATTACATCGGCGATATCGGGCTTCTCGGCACCAAGATCCAAGCCACCGAGGACGGCGACCAGGCCGAGGCCTATCACATCAATGTCGGCGGTGGCTTCGGCCCGCAGGCGCAATGCGGCCGCGAGATCTATAGCGACATCAAGGCCGAGGACGCGCCGCGCACGATCGAACGGATGCTCAAAGCCTATCTCGCCAATCGCACCGGGCCGACGGAGAGTTTCGCCGATTTCACGCGGCGCTACGAGGTGGAGGCGCTTAAAACCTTGTTCGAGCGGCAGGCGAGCGAATGAGCCACACAACGCCACCGCCGATCCCGTCGCTCATTCCAGAAAGCGCGCCGTTTTCGACCGAACAACGCACCTGGCTGAACGGTTTCTTTGCCGGACTTCTTTCACTCGACGGCGGGGTCAATCCGCTTTCCACCGCCGAAGCGGCAGCATTGTTGCAGAACGGAAGTCCGACACCGGCAGCCCGCGGAACGCTGGCTGACGCCGATGACGGCGAGGCGCCGTGGCACGATCCGGCAATGCCGCTCGGCGACCGCATGCAGCTTGCCGAGAGCCGGCCGTTGCGGCGACGCATGATGGCGGCGATGGGCCAGCAGGACTGCGGCCAATGCGGCTACAATTGCGAGGATTATGCCAATGCCATCTTCCTCAAAAGCGAGGAACGGCTGAATCTTTGCGTTCCCGGCGGCAAGGAAACCGCGCGGACGCTCAAGACGCTCTATGCCGAATTTGGCGCGATCCCGGCGGCGACCCCGGCGGCTACTCCCATGGCGACCAAGCCGCCGACGGCAAGCGCCAAGGAGCCGGCGCCGCGTCCTGCGCCTGCGGAAGTTTCCCCGAAGCCTGCTGCGAGCCCATCGCGCAACCAGCCTGATGAGATCGTGTTGTTGTCACGTACCCGACTGAACAAGCCGGGTTCGGCCAAAGAGACTTGGCACGTCGAACTCGATCTTGGTGGCTCCGCGATCAACTATGCGATCGGCGATTCGCTCGGTGTTTTTCCGCGCAACCATCCGGCGCTGGTCGATGCCGCGATCGCGGCGATCGGCGCGCCGCCCGACTTCCCGATTGCCGGCCGCTCGTTGCGCGACGTCCTGACCGACAGTTCTTCGCTCGGCGTTGCGCCAGACATGCTGTTTGAGCTGATCTCCTACATTACCGGCGGCGAGCGCCGGCAGAAGGCCAAGGATCTCGCGCGCGGGGCCGATCCGGACGGCGACGCGGCGACGCTCGATATCCTTGCGGCGCTACAAAAGTTTCCCGGCATCCGCCCCGACCCGGAAGCTTTCGTTGAAGCGCTCGATCCGCTGCAGCCGCGGCTTTATTCGATTGCACGTTCGCCGAAAATAGACCGACGTCGCGTTGCGCTTACCGTCGATGCGGTGCGCTATACGCTCGGCGAGCGCCGCCGCCTCGGCGTGGCATCGACTTTCCTTGCCGAACGCATCGTGCCGGGAACGACGATCAAGGCCTATGTGCAGAAAGCGCAAGGCTTCGGCCTGCCCACTGACCCGTCGGTTCCGATCATCATGATCGGTCCGGGCACCGGTGTCGCGCCGTTTCGGGCTTTTCTGCAAGAGCGCATGGCAACGAAAGCGCCGGGCCGTAACTGGCTGTTCTTTGGCCACCAGCGCCGCGACTATGATTTTTTTTACGAGGACGAACTCGTCGGCATGAAGGCGGCCGGTCTCCTCACCAGACTTTCGCTGGCGTGGTCGCGCGACGGCATGCGCAAATGCTATGTGCAAGACCGCATGCGTGAGGCCGGCCGCGACCTCTGGAGCTGGATTGCGGAAGGCGCGCACATCTACGTCTGCGGCGCCATCACCATGGGCCGTGATGTCGAGCGCGCATTAATCGAGATAATCTGCGAGCACGGCGCGCGTCCGGCTGACCAGGCCGCCGCTTTCCTTGGCGAACTTAAGAAATCCGGCCGATACCAGACCGACGTATACTGACCCCGACGCGCTATTCACTATTTGCTTCAGCATTCTCCGGTGACACGCTTGCCGTGCTCGGGCTAAATAAATCGAGCCGGGAGAATTGCCGATGCGCACGGGTGCCGAATATCTTCGCTCGATCAAAGATGGCAGGCGGGTCTTTGTCGACGGCGAACGCGTCGAGGACGTCACCGCCCATCCGGCATTTCGCGGCGCCGTACGCTCCATCGCCAATCTCTACGATATTGCCGCGGCGCCGGAACTGCGCGAGCGCATGACGTTCCCCTCGCCCAAGACCGGCCAACCGGTGCAGCGCGCCTGGCAGATTCCACGCAGCCATGCCGACCTGCGGGCGCGCCGCCTGTTCTCGGAAACCTGGGCTGAGGCGACATTCGGTTTAATGGGCCGCGCGCCCGATCATGTCGCCGGTTTCTTTTGCGGCTACGCTTCGACGCCGCAATTTTTTGCCGCCGCGGGCCGGCAATTCGCCGACAACCTTGTCGCGTTCTACGAATTCATGCGGGACAACCATATTTATTGCACCTACGCGATCGTGCCACCGCAAATCGACCGCTCGAAACCGGCGCACCAGCAGAGCGATCCGACGCTTTATGCCGGCGTGGTTAAGGAGCGCGACGATGGCATTATCATCAAAGGCGCACAGCAGCTTGCCACCGGCGGCGCGCTGTCGGATTACATTCAGCTGAGCTGTATTCAGCCACTGCAGCCCGGCGACGAAAACTACGCCAATTGCCTCGCCGTGCCGGTCGATAGCGAAGGGCTCAAGCTCTATCCGCGCCGCCCGTTTGCCCGCACCGGCAGCGTATTCGATTATCCGCTGTCGAGCTGGTTCGATGAGTCGGACAGCTATGTCATTTTTGACAACGTGTTTGTCCCGTGGGAACGCGTTTTCATCTACCGCAATGTCGAATTGTCGCGCGATCAGTGGCGCAAAACACCGTCGCATTTGCTCGGCAATCATCAGGCGCAAACGCGCTACGTGACGAAATTGCGCTTCATGGCCGGACTGGCGCAGCGCATGAACGAAATGACCGGCAATGCCGCCAATCCAGCGGTGACCATCATGATGGGCGAACTGGTCGCGCTGGTTTCGATCTACGAGTCCATGCTGCTCGCGCACGAAACCATGGGGACGATCAAGGATGGCGTGCTGTGGCCGTCGGCGACGGCATATTATGCGGCAAGCGCGATGCAGTCGGAATTCAATGGCCGAATGCTGGAAATCATTCGCGAAATGGCCGGATCGGCCTTCATCACCCTACCCTCCTCGGAAGCCGATTTTGCCAATCCGGAAATTGCAGCCGACCTCGAACGCTACATGCGCGGAGGGACCGCTGACGCCAAGACCCGGATCAAGCTGATGCGGTTGATCTGGGACTTTCTCGGTTCGGAATTCGGCAGCCGTCACCAACAATACGAAAAATTCTACGGCGGACCAGCATTCGCGGCGAAGCAGAACCTTTACCGTAATTTCGACTTCAAGCGTGCGGGTGCGCTAGTCGACCGTGCGCTGAACTTGCCGCCAATCGAGGGCAGTTAAGGCATCGTGCGGGTCGGCTTGAACTATCACTTTAATTGGACACCGCCGCCCACACCGCCGCTGATCAGGAAATAACGGCGGGGCGGGTCACTTAAGCCTGGGCGCCGGCGAGTTGCGGCACCGCGCCGGGCGCTTTGTCGATCTTGCTCGGCTCCAAGGCTGCCGCGACGGCCTCCTCGACGCGCTCGAGCCAGATGAACTCGACCTCTTTGCGCGCCATCTCGGGAATATCGTCGTAGTCCTTGCGGTTGCGCGCCGGCAGCATGATGCGCTTGATCCCAGCGCGGTGCGCGCCGACGACTTTTTCCTTAATCCCGCCAACCGGCAGAACGAGGCCACGCAGGCTGATCTCGCCGGTCATTGCGGTATCGCTGCGCACGGTGCGCTCCGTCATCAGCGAAACCAGCGCCATGAACATGGCGACCCCGGCGCTCGGCCCGTCTTTGGGGATGGCGCCGGCCGGCACGTGGATATGGATGTCGCTCTTCTCGAAGCGGCTCGGATCGATGCCGAAGGAAGTCGCGCGGTTCTTCACGATCGACAATGCAGCCTGCGCGCTCTCGCGCATGACTTCGCCAAGCTGACCGGTGAGAATGAGCTTGCCCGAGCCAGGCACGCGCGTTGCCTCGATGAACAGGATGTCGCCGCCGACTGGCGTCCAAGCAAGCCCGGTGGCAACACCGGGCACGCTGGTCCGCATCGCCGTTTCGCTTTCGAACTGCGGCGCGCCGAGAATCGTCGCAAGATCGCTTCGCGCGATGCGGATCGCGCCGCTTTGGCCTTCGGCAATGCGCACCGCGGCATTACGCAGCGCCTGACCGATCTGACGTTCCAGGCTGCGCACGCCGGCTTCGCGCGTGTAGTTCTGGATGATCTCGCGTAGCGCCTCGTCGTCGATTTCAACCTGCCCGGCTTTGAGCCCGTTCGCCTCCATCTGGCGCCGGACCAGATAACGATGCGCGATCTCGAGCTTTTCGTCGGCGGTGTAGCCGGCGAGCGTGATGATCTCCATGCGGTCGCGCAGCGGGCCCGGAATGGTGTCGAGCATATTGGCCGTGGTGATGAAGACCACGCGGCTCAAATCGAACGGCACGCCGAGATAGTTGTCGCGGAACGTGTTGTTCTGCTCCGGATCGAGCACTTCGAGCAAAGCTGCGCCGGGATCGCCCTGGATGCCGGCGCCAAGCTTGTCGATCTCGTCCAACATCATGACGCAATTGCGCGAGCCTGTCTTGCGGATCGCCTGGACGATGTTGCCGGGGAGCGCGCCGATATAGGTGCGCCGGTGACCGCGGATTTCGGCCTCGTCGTGCACGCCGCCGAGGCTGACGCGGACGAATTTGCGCTCCATGGCGCGCGCGATCGATTGGCCGAGCGAGGTCTTGCCGACGCCTGGAGGCCCGACGAAGCACAGAATCGGCGCCTTGCCTTGCGGACTGAGCTTGCGCACGGCAAGAAACTCGATGATGCGCCGCTTGATCTTCTCCAGATCGTAATGGTCCTCATCAAGGATGCGGCGGGCCTGCGCGATGTCGATCGGCTTTTCCTCGGGCAGTTTCCAGGGTAGCTCGATAAGCCAATCCAGATAGGTGCGCACCATGCCGTATTCGCCGGCCGTTTCCGGCATGCGCTGCAGCCGCCGCAATTCCTTGCGCGCCTGGTCTTCGACCTCCTTGGGCATGCCGGCATCGGTGATCGCCTTGTCGAGCTCGGCGATCTCGGCCGCCTTGCCCTCCTCGCCTTCGCCGAGCTGGCGCTGGATCGCGGCCATCTGTTCGCGCAACAGCACTTCGCGCTGGCGCTCGTCGAGCGCAGCCTTGGTTTGCCGTCCGATTTCCTGGGATAGGCGCAAAACCTCGATGCGGTGGGCGAGCATGCGCGCGACCTTGTCCATCCGCGCCGTGATGTCGACCGTCTCCAGAATTTCCTGTTTTTCCTGCGGCTTGATGTCCATATAGGCCACGGCGAGGTCGGCGAGCGCCGGCGGCGCTTCGATCGATTCGATCGCGGCGAGCAGGTCGGCCGGCGCTTGCGGCAGCAACTGAATGGCTTCGACTGTTTGCGCTTTCAGATTAACGAAGCGCGCTTCGATTTCGGATGTGCGGGTCTCCGCTTCCGGAATCCGCAACACGCGGGCAACCAAAAAGGGCCAGCCGCTGAGATATTCGACGATCTGGAAGCGCTGCTCGCCCTGGCAGATCAGATGATGGGCGCCGTCTGGAGTGGTGATGTAACGCACGATATTGGCGAGCGTGCCCATGCGGTGCATGTCGATCGCGGTCGGATCTTCAACCTCGGCTGAACGCTGTAACAGGATGCCGACCTGCCGTTGATCGCGCACAGCTTGTTGCGCAGCCATGATCGACTTTGGGCGGCCGAGCGTGATCGGCAGCACCATGCCGGGAAACAGCACGGTATTGCGCACCGGCACGACAATGAGCGCGTCAGGCGGCAAGGGTGGCGAGGGTGGCGTGTCGCGCGTGTCGCCCACGGACGTGTTTTCCTTTGCGCTCAATTCTTGTTCAGCCACGACTTGTTCCAGCCTTTTGCAGAGTGATCACCAGGCAACCGGCCGCAGCCGCGCGGCGCACGCCGACATAGCGGCCCGCCGGCAGCCGCAGGCGCCGGTAAAAGCGTCCCTGTGGTAGTTCGAGCCGGTGGATCGTCGCGGTGCGCAATTGCTCTGGCACGACGCGCGTTCCAGCGATGACGAGATCGCCGTCCTCGATCAGGGCTTGCGCATCGTCCGGATCGACGCCCGGCAGAGCGACCAACGCCAAGACTTCAAATTCGGTTTCCAGAATATCGACCGGCGGTTCCCAGGCCGGCAGTTGTGCCGGTGCCGCGGCCGGTCGAAACAGCTCACGATGCAGACGTTCGGCGCGCGCCAGCATTTCGCAGGCTTCCGACCACATCCAATCGCGGGGCACGTCGCGGGCCATGAAAACCCCTCCAGTGTGACTGGTTTTATGTGTGGGGCCGGCGCGTCGAATTCAACCAGCGCGCGCTGTTGCTGGGAGCGAACTCTGTTCTAAATCTTGGCAGCGACACGCGCGCTGCGCACGCCCTCGGCGAGCGCCCGCGCGAGATCGGTAACAGCCCGCACACTTGCCGAGCCAGGCTTGGAGTCGGGACCGAGACTCTGGCGCACAGCGTCGACCAGCGCCGAGCCGACGACCACGCCATCGGCCCCCGCGGCGACCGCACGCGCATGGGCCGCGGTGCGGATGCCGAA
>JBASAH010000213.1:0-4333 GCA_049650505.1 Xanthobacteraceae bacterium | reverse complement strand
ATTGACTGCTGCTGGCGCGCGCTGTCGCGACAATGATTAACTAGCGCCCGGATTGCAAGGGTTTGTTGCGGGTGTCCGCGAAATAACTGTCGGCTGCTGTCGTCGCGTGTCTAGGCACGATACGCGCACCTGCGTCACGTGCTTGCGCGCCATCAGATTGTCGGGAGCGTCGATGCGGAAATTGCGCAGATAGAGATTGGCGCCGATATGCAGCACCTTGAGGCATATCCGGCCGATCAAGCAAATGGTGCCCAGCACCAGGCAGCGAACAAAAATAAACTTGCCCTCAGGACCGAGCGGCGCGGTCGGCAGAGCGATAGCAAGCGCCAATAGCAAGAGAGCCAATCGTATCGGATTTTTCGTCGCATCGAGAACGCGGTTCAAATACGGCCGGCCACTCCGGAATAGCCGATGTAAGAAAGCAAGCAAGCCCGCATGCACAAGGCATGCGACAACAAAAACGCCAACCAGTAATGCCGCCCAAATCGCCCAGGCTGGCGCGAAGGACAAGACCTTGCTGAGGTCGTTTAGTTCTGTTTGAAAGGTTTTGGCTATGTTTTGCCACATGACACAAAATTATAATTGAAAACGCCCCATCAGACCGGCGGTTTCAGTGGGTTTTCCGCGCTGGACAGCTTTGCCGCCAACTGGCAATTACTAGTTCGGTATCGAATCTTCGCAAGCAAAAGACCGCACTTTGTTGCGGGCAGCTTCGACGCATTTTCCGAAGAACTTGGTTTAGGCCTCCATCGGATGAAAACTTTTCTACAGCGGCTGTTCACCTGGTGGAACAGTCAAACGTTTGGAACGCAACTGTCGACTTGGCTCTATGGCGAGTTCGTCGGACACGACGAACTTGGTAATCGCTATTACCGGACTAAGAACGGCAAGATTGATCCGGCGCTTGGTATCGACCGTCGTTGGGTGATCTATAAGGGTATCGCCGAAGCATCACTGGTTCCACCAAGCTGGCACGGCTGGCTCCATCACATCGTCGACACGCCGCCAACCCAGGAGCAAGTAAAGTCATATCGATGGGAAAAGCCGCACGAACCCAATCTCACCGGTACCCCGGCGGCGCACAGGCCGAGCGGTTCGATGCTGGCGGAGGGCCGCAGACCGAAAGCGACAGGAGACTACAAGGCCTGGAATCCGGGCGATCAGTGATCAGGCACGGTACGCTGATACGCCACGCCGACGAATTCTGCCTTCCCTGGCGCGGGTCTATGCGAACTCTACCGATCCCCCTTTTCGCCGCATTCGGCATGTTAACCGGAGCCTGCGCCACGCGGCCGCTGCACGAAGCGAAAAACCTGCAAAAACAATCCAACATGTCTCGAATCGCCGCACTCTTGGTCGTGATCGGCGGTACCCTCGCGGCTGGGCCGGGTGCGGCTCAATTCGGCAGCACTTTCGGCGATCCGCCGCCACGGCCGCCTGCTGACGTCCCGAGCGGGCCGTTTCCGCCGCAACCGCCTGCAGTGCAGTATCCAGGGCAATATCCGGCGCCACAGCAATATCCGGCTCAGCAATACCCTCGCCCTCAGCAGACTTCGCCGCCGCAAGGGTCGGTGCGCGCACCCAGCGGAATCCAGTCTCAGCCGTTGCCGCCGCCGGCCGGCGCGTCATTGGCGCCTCCTCCGCAGAATCGCAACTTACCTGCACCCGCGAATCCGCCGCCGCAGCAGCCGGTCGATACATCGCCGCGTCCCGACGACACGGTTGTCACCGAGACTCCAACACAGAAGATTGAAAATGCGCGTGCGGTATTCGCCGGTCTCGACAAAATCACCGGGCGCACGATCTCGTTTGACGCGGGGGTCGGAGAAACAGTGCAATTTGGCGCCCTGCAGGTCACCGCCCGCGCCTGTTACACGCGACCGCCGACTGAGCCGACCAACACTGACGCTTTTGTCGAAGTTGATGAAGTGACGTTGCAGGGCGAGATAAAGCGTATCTTTACCGGATGGATGTTTGCATCGAGTCCGGGTCTGCACGCCGTCGAGCATCCGATCTATGACATTTGGCTGAGTGATTGCGCCCAGCCAATAGGCGGCACAATCGCGCAATCGCCCCCTTCGGCGCCTGCGCCGCCTTCCTCCGGTCCGCCACCTGCTTCCGGACGCAAGCCTGGACCTACGCGCGTCCCTACCGCGCCGGCGCCGAATGCGCGTGCTCCCGCTGCCGCCAACTAAAGCATGATCCCGAAAAGTGGAAGTTTTCGGAAAAGATCCTGCTCAAACAAAAAAGCCAGAGTGCGATGACGATGCTCTAAGCGCGTCAGCTTTGCCCGAGCGCGGCCAATATAGTTTCACCTGACATCGGACGATCGAGCGGCAGGGCCGCAAAGTCCGCCTCACCGACGAGCGCGGCATCTAGCAATCTGTGATAAACCGGTCGTGCGACTTCGATTGCGCCGAACGTCCTTAGATGGTCGGTCACAAACTGAGTATCAAGAAGCCGGTAGTGGCCGGCTTTGAGCCGCGCAACAAGATGGACGAGCGCGATTTTTGATGCATCGCGCGCGCGGTGAAACATGCTTTCACCGAAAAAAGCGCGGCCGAGGCTGACGCCGTATAGACCGCCAATCAATTCGTCCTCGTCATAAACTTCGACGGTGTGACAATCGCCGCGTTCATACAGCTTGCGATAGAGACTACGGATCCGGCCATTAATCCAGGTGCGTGTGCGCCCAGGTTGCGGTTGCGCGCAGCCATTGATCACGGCATCGAAGTTTCGATCGACCATCACGGTGTATCGGCTGGAACGGACCGTACGCGCTAGCCGGGCCGGCAGGTGAAAGCGATCCAGCGGTATGATCCCCCGGCGCTCGGGCTCTATCCAATAAAGCGCCGGATCGTCGGCGCTCTCCGCCATGGGAAATATGCCGCAGGAATAGGCTTTCAGCAGCACCTCAGGCGTAATGTCGATGAGCGCAGATTCACGGCTTGCCATGGTTCGTTTAACCGGCTCGCTTATTTGCATTCAAGGGGCAGGACGCTCAGGCCCGCGAGATTGCGGTAGGCGCCAGCGTCCGCGCAATTGTTAACTGCTTGCAAAGCATAGGTCGTTACAATTTTTGCCAGGTTTGAACCCTTTTTACCCGCGACGCATTAGGCGGCTATGGAACGGGTGGGTGGCTGCCATGGATGCAAAGATAAGAAGTGCTGAGCCGATCCGCGTTTTGTTCGTCGAGGACGAATTCCTGATCGGTGAGTGGATTGCGCAATCGCTCGCGGAACAGGGCTTTGCGGTCGAGAAAGTAAGCAATGCGGCCGACGCGCTTGATCATATTGCCTGCTCGGCAGTCGACATATTGCTCACCGATATCAATTTGCCGGGCGGGATGGACGGCACCGCCCTTGCTCGACGCGCGCGAGAACTGCAGCCCGATCTGCCGGTTATCTACGCCTCGGCCCGCGCAACTTTGCTCAGGGGGGAGGCGCGCGTGCCGGGCTCGCTTGTGCTGCCCAAGCCCTATGAGCCCGCCGTTCTGGGAACTCTGCTCGTCGCCGCCGTGCGCGCCACCACAGCCGCCGTGTCGGCCTGATCCAGGACGTTATTCGGGCAATCCACTGCGAGCGAGGAACTCCTCGAGCCAGTGGATATGAAACTGCCCGTCGATGACGTCTTTTTCACGTGCCAAAGCGCGGAATAACGGCAGCGTCGTCTCAACCCCGTCGACAATGAATTCGTCCAGCGCGCGCTTGAGCCGCATCAGGCATTCGCTCCGCGTCTTACCGTGAACGATGAGCTTGCCCACCAGTGAATCGTAGTACGGCGGAATTATATAGCCGTGGTAGACAGCGGAATCGACGCGTACGCCCAAGCCGCCCGGCGGATGATAATGTACGATCTTGCCCGGCGACGGGCGAAACGACACGGGATTTTCGGCATTGATCCTGCACTCGATCGCGTGGCCATGAAATTTAACCTCGTCCTGCGTCAGTTGTAGTCCGCCGCCGGCGGCAACGCGGATCTGCTCCAGGATGAGATCTATATCGGTGATCATTTCGGTCACCGGATGCTCTACCTGAATCCGCGTATTCATCTCGATGAAATAAAATTTGCCGTCCTCGTGCAGAAATTCGACCGTGCCGACGCCAAGATATTTGATTGCGCGCATGGCTTTGGCGACGGTCTCACCGATATCGTCGCGCGCGTCGACGTTGAGGGCGGGCGAGGGGCCTTCCTCCCAGACTTTTTGGTGGCGGCGCTGCAGCGAACAGTCGCGCTCGCCAAGATGGATAGCGCCACCTTTACCGTCGCCGAGAACTTGGATCTCGATGTGGCGCGGCCGCTTCAGATATTTTTCGAGATAGAGCGTATCGTC
>JBASAH010000212.1:0-1722 GCA_049650505.1 Xanthobacteraceae bacterium | reverse complement strand
GCCTTGGCGGTCTTAAGATTAAGCACGAGCTCGAATCTTGTTGGTTGCAGTGCGGGAAGATCGCCCGGCGTTTCACACTTTAATATCCGCGCAACATAGCGAGCTGCCTCACTATAATTGACGAGAGTAGCGAGAACGCAGGCTATCCCTGTTCGTTGCCAATCTTCGTGCGTTCCTGTTCCGCAATTTTGTCCTGCTCCGCGAGCTTAGCCCAGGTTTGGGCCATTTCGATCAGCAGGGCCTTGTTAGTCTTATCCACCGCCTCGCGAGCCAAGCGAAGGCATTCGGCCGCGCGCCTTTTATGATCCTCGAATTTGGACAAGGAACCCTCCGCCTTGCGCGGCAACGCGAACGGCGGAGCTTTGTTCCCCGTGAAAAATAATGGGGGACGACTGAGCGACGCTTGGTGTGCCAACTGTTCAGCATTCCCGAGAATGCGTATCGTTAACGCCTTGCCGGGGCCAAGAAATCCTATCCCGCTTGCGTTACCGTGCCGCCTTGACGCGCGTATGTGCGACGACGGCGGCGATTTTATTGACGATTGCATGGATGACGCCGGCTTCTGCCATCGAGCGCATCGCAAATGACAGCGGTGGTCAGATCGGCACTTATTTGACCAAATTCAGCGCGCTGCGCAGGACTGGTCAACCGGTCGTAATCGATGGCACCTGCGCCTCGGCATGCACGCTTGTGGTTGGCTTGATCCCCCGCAACCACATCTGCGTGACACCGCGTGCCGCGTTGGCCTTCCATGCCGCCTGGGATCCTACGCTTTATGGCGCGCAGCTCAATAAACCAGGCACCAGGTACTTGTGGTCGCATTATCCGCCTGGCGTGCGCAAATGGATTGCGCGGCACGGCGGATTGAAATCAGAGACTATTTATCTTAGCGGGCGTGAACTGGCAGCGCTATTTCCGACCTGCCACTAACGAACAAAGCCTGCCGATCCCAGCGTCGTGTTTTTACTGCGCTTTAGCTGAGGAGCATGAAGCGACCAGCACGGCCCTGAACACGTCGAAGGACTGTATGCCGATCTGGCACTTGGTCGTCGGATCCGGAGCGACGCTTAAGTTTTGACCGGCGGCGACCGCTTGCGGCTTGCCGTTGATATTAAGCAGCACGCTATCGTTGCCTGGCGGACCGACCATTCCGACCGTCAAATGCCCGTCGCCGACGATCAGCGTCTGATTGGGATTGATGTTGTAGGTATTCGCCGATGGCGTGATCGCGTCCAGCGCGGCCTGCGTCTTTGCTAGCTTGGTTTGCAGCACAGTGATCTGTTGGCTTTTGCCATCGATGTCGCGCTTTTGCTTCTGACTCTCGGCGCGCAATTGCTCAATCTGGGCCTCGCGGTTAGCCAAATCGATCGACGACAGATATCGGCCATATAAATGACCGCCGATTACAATTGCGACGACAAAGACGATCAAAGCCACGATGTTCGCCGTCGGGTGTTCGGCACTAAAGAGGCGCCAGCGTGAAACCCGGCCCGTGCGGCTCGATTGCGTCCTGTCGATCACCGCATCCCCCGTTTATTGTTTGGATTTCGGCTCAGGCGACGTCAGATCTGCACCGGCACGCAGGGCGCCGGAAATTCCCGACAGGATCGAGCGAACGCCCGGAATATCGAGCGCCGTCGCCGCTTGCGCCGCTTGGCCCGGTTGCGCAGCGCCCGCACCGGCATTTGCGGTTTGCTCTGGCGCGGTCGGCGTTGCTTCGCC
>JBASAH010000211.1:0-1844 GCA_049650505.1 Xanthobacteraceae bacterium | reverse complement strand
TCGATTGCTCGCCGCGCGGCGACGCGCCCGGCTTCGTGCGCGTGGCGGACGAAAAGACGCTGCTTATTCCGGACCGCCGCGGCAATAATCGCCTCGATTCCTTGCGCAACATCGTCAGCGATCCGCGCGTGGCGCTGCTGTTTCTTATCCCCGGCGTTGGCGAGACCATCCGCGTCATCGGCCGCGCCAGCATTTCGACCGATCCGGCGCTTACGGAAACTTTCATTGTCAACGGCAAGGCGCCGCGTAGCGTCATCGCGGTCGCCGTTGAGCGCGTGTTCTTTCAGTGCACCAAAGCCATTGTACGCTCGAAATTGTGGGACCCCGCGCTGCATGTTGACCGCAAGAGCCTACCCAGCGCCGGGACGATTCTCGGCGAGATCAGCGGCGGCAAGATCGGCGGCCCGGAGCACGATCGCGCGCAGCCGCAGCGGATCAAGGAGACGCTGTACTAGCGCGCCGCGAACTGCTCTCGTCGACGGGGGTGTTCTCGTCACGCCAGCCGCACTGGCCAAGCGCCGTGCGCAAGTGCTCGGGGATTGGCGCGACGACGCGGATCGGTGGGCGGTTTTTATAGAGCGGCACGACGACTTCGCGCGCATGCAGATGCAGCGGCGGTCCGCCCGCGCGGGGCGCGGTGCCGTAGATCGCATCGCCGACAATCGGCCAAGCCATCGCGGCGCAATGGACGCGGAGCTGATGGGTGCGGCCGGTCAACGGTTCGAGCGCGAGCCAGGTCAGTGCCGTTCCCTCTTCGCTCCGGGCGGAGGTCAATGGGTTCCGCCCCATCACCTTCCACTTGGTGACTGCCGGCTGGCCGCAAGGATCGTGCTTCATCCACCAGCCGCGCGAGACATCGCGGCGCCCGAGCGGCAGCTCGATTTGCCCTTCCTCAGCGTCAGGCCCGCCCTCGACCACGGCCCAGTACGTCTTGCCGATCGCGCCGGTCTTGAACAGTTTGCCGAGCTGCGCCAGCGCCTTTCGGTGCCGGCCGAGCACCAGGCATCCGGATGTGTCGCGATCGAGCCGGTGCGCCAGCGCCGGCGCGCGCGGCAGGCCGAACCGCAATGCGCCGAAATGATCCTCCAGGCTCTCGCCGCCTTTCGGGCCGCGATGCACGGCGAAGCCTGCCGGCTTGTCGATCACCAGCATCAGCCCGTCGCGGAAGAGCAGTCGCGACACCATCTGTTCCGGGGTCATCTCTTTCGGGGGCATCGGTTTCAGGAGTATCGGGTTTCGGGGGCGTCTCTTTCGGCGATCTGACTGAACCGCTATCACGAGCCACCCGACAGCAACACCCGGCGAGAAACGCTACAGTATGGCTGAGACGAACGACGACACGGTCGACAGCGCGGCAGCGGCGGCGCCTTGGTGGCAGCGCCTATCTGCGGGGCTCAAGCGCAGTTCTTCGGCGCTCGGCGGCGCCATTGCGCATATCGTTGCCAAACGCCCGCTCGACGAGGCGACGATCGTGGAGATCGAAGACGAACTGATCCGGGCCGATTTGGGCGCCGAGACCGCCGGCCGCATCGCCAACGAACTCAGATACGGCCGCTTCAACACCGCGATCAGCGCCGAGGAAATCAAGGAAGTGGTTGCCGGCGAGGTCGAGAAAGCGCTCGCCGACGTCGCCCAGCCGCTTGCCATCGATCCGGCGAAACGGCCTTTCGTCATCCTGGTCGCTGGCGTCAACGGTTCGGGCAAGACGACAACGATCGGCAAGCTTGCGGTGAGACTGCGCAATGAGGGCCGCAGCGTGATGCTTGCCGCCGGCGACACGTTCCGCGCCGCGGCCATCGAGCAACTCAAAATCTGGGCCGACCGCACCGGCGCTGTGTTCATGG
>JBASAH010000210.1:0-3206 GCA_049650505.1 Xanthobacteraceae bacterium | reverse complement strand
CGATGCCGATTTCGCCGAATTCATTGACGATCACCGCGTATTTCTTGCCATGCGGCTCGGACAGAATCCGGTTGAGCAAGGTCGTCTTGCCGGCGCCGAGATAGCCGGTCAGCACCGTCACCGGGATCTTTTCAGACGAAGATTGCTCGGCCATTCCTAATCTCCTGGCGTTTGGCGCCTGGCCTCGCGCCGCTTGCCGCTGGCGGAAGGGCAAACGCGCTCGCTCTTGGTGTTCCTGGGCCCTGCTGCAGCTGTCACAGCGAAATTGATACTGGCGAAACTGCTGGTGGCATCGATAAGGCTTATTTCCAAGCTCCCGGAAGACTATATAGGCAATCGCGGCCGCGGCCAAAACCCCGCCAGGTTTCTACCAGAGTCGTACCAGCATTGCTCTCGCTTCAAGATGCCGGCGCGGCAGAACGAGCCAAATCAGGCCGCCGACCGGCCCGAGCATGAGCCGCCAACGGATCCAAAAAATCGCAAGGGCTATGTTATGGCAATGCTCATGAGAGGATCGAGCCAAAGCAATCCTGTTTGGCCAATCTCCACGGCGGTGAATTCTTGCGTTTGGTGAGGGAACACCGTTGACACTTTGTCTTCATGGAGTACGGGATACCCTATGTATAGGATGGGAGGTAGGGTATAGACGAGGGCGCCAGAGTGTGAAGCTGTGATGCCTACGCTCGCGCAACGTCCCTGCATTCCTTGCCGAGGCGGCGTCGAACCGCTCACGCGCGAACAGTGTGCACTCTATCTCGCCGAGGTTTCCGATTGGGAGCTTGACGCGGCGGTACGCTGCATCAAGCGCCGCTTCCAATTTCGCGACTATCGCACCGCCTTGGCGTTCGCCAACGCGGTGAGCGCTCTTGCAGAGGAAATCTGGCATCACCCTGAGCTCGTTTTGGGGTGGGGCTTTTGCGACGTATCGTTGACCACCCGGAAAATCGGCGGGTTGCACGAGTCCGATTTCGTGATGGCCGCCCGGATCGATGCATTGGCCTCAGGCCCCCTCGATTCGGCGTGGCTGCCGCCGCTTCCTCCACCGAGAATAACGAAACAATAGCCCGCTAAAGCGTAAGGCAGTCGGCCCATTCTGGCGGCCGGCAGAAAAGCGTTTCATGTTTAGCCCGGGCGCTACAACAGACGCCGCGCCACGCGCGGTAGCGCGCGGCAAACTGCGCCAGGTGTGTGAATGAGCGAGAAACATTGTCGCAGCAATCGTGGGGCTGCACCCAAGGCATTTAGAGGCAGCCCTTACTTCACCCCATAGATCCCTCGCCTTAGTACACGGCTCTCATCCTGGCTTCGCTCCATAAAACTGGCACCAGCCGTCAGGACCGATCGGGTCGACCACGATTTTGCAAGACGCCGGCTCCACAAACTGAATGCAGGTCGAGCATTTCTGGTTGTCTTTTGGGGTATCCTGATATTTGGCTACTTCGTGAGTTAGTTTGGTTTGAGCCAAGGCAGTACGAGCGGCTGGCGCGCTTAGGATGAATCCTCCCGCGGCAATCGATGCACTATTCTTTAGAATTGCGCGGCGAGAGGCGCTCCCAGTGGCTCCGGTTGTTGACTTCGACACGGCATTACCTCCCTTAGAGTTTCAAGTTGAGGCAAGATTCCTCAAGAAGACCAGTTTCCGCTTTCTCGCTCCCGCCGCAAGCTCAAACTTTCTTCCACCCCTTGGGTTGGTGTGGAAGCAAACACAATAATCGCTGCGGCTTACGGGTGGCCGTGTGCGCGCCAGTCTGAGCAAGGTTTTTATCTTCGCTGCAAATCACCGGCCCGCGCGGGCGAGGATGTCCACCAAGCTTTCCGTGCTATCCGCGTCCGGCTCCAGCGGCTTGCTGGTGATTCCAATGGCCCGCCGCCAGCGCCTGACGCGTTCGCCGAGTGCAGTCAGGCGGTTGAGGACGACATCGGCGAGATCGCGGTTCTGCTTGAGATAGGTGCGGCCATCATCGGTGATCGTGTAAAGCTTCGGGGGGTCGGCGGTCGCGGTCATATAGCCCGCTTCCGCAAGATTGGTCAGCGTCGGATAGACGATGCTGGGAGCTGGCGAGTACCAGTCGGCCGTCTTCTCCTCGATCAGCTTGATGATCTCGTAGCCGTGACGGGGTGCCTCGCCGATGAGCGCGAGTGCAACCAGACGTAGGTCGCCTTGAGCCAGCCCTTTGCTGCCTGGGGCCATGCTGCCTGGGGCCACCATTTTGTTCTCGTTCAAGATATTTTTGGTAGCTCATATTAAGATGCACTGCGCGCGATCGCAACCCCGCTTCAGCGCGCCGTCACTGCGCTTCTCGCGCAGAACGTTTAGTCGGCCATCGAGCTGACTGCCCGGCTGGCGTAGCCGTCATTGTGAGATTGCCCGCGCTACGACGCTTCGCTCGCCGGCTCGAGCTGGACCGATTCGCCGCAGCCGCACGCCGCGGTCTGGTTCGGATTGTTGAAGATGAACTGCGCGGACAGTTTTTCTATCTTGTAGTCCATCTCGGTGCCGAGCAGGAACAGCACCGCCTTCGGGTCAATGAGAATGCGCAAGCCCTTGTCCTCGATCACCTCGTCGAGCGGATCGATCTTTTCGGCGTATTCCATGTAGTAGCTCATGCCGGCGCAGCCGCCGTTTTTGACGCCGACGCGCACCGCCGCGATCGGGTGGTCGGCCTTCGCCATCACCGCTTTGATGCGTTCGGCCGCGGCTTCGGTGAGTCGCATCACTTGTGGTCTCGGCCGGGGAGCGGCCATCGTCTCATCCTCCGCGCGCCGCTCGGTATGAGCCAACGCGTCAGCTGCAATTTGCAACAGCTCAAAACCCTGAACTAACTAATATTATCGAATGCGCCAGGGTTGACGGCGCAACGCAACAAGATATTCGTCACCACATATTGAGCACCGTGCGGGCCTCGTCCGACATGCGGCTGGGGTCCCACGGCGGATCCCAGACGATATTGACCTTGGCTTCGCGCACGCCGGACACGCCTTCGACCGCGTTCTCCACCTGGCCCGGCAACTCGGCCGCCGACGGGCAGTTCGGCGTCGTCAGCGTCATTTCGATCGTGACCATGCGGTCGTCATCGATGCCGACTTTGTAAATCAGACCAAGCTCGTAGAGATCGGCGGTTATTTCCGGGTCGTAGACGGTCTTGAGCGCGGCGACGATTTCATCGGTCAAGCGCGCTATCTCGTCGGCTGGAATGGTCGGTGGC
>JBASAH010000209.1:0-11025 GCA_049650505.1 Xanthobacteraceae bacterium | reverse complement strand
GCGTTGCTTCGTCCGCCCGTGCCGGCCCACCTAGGATTGCCGCCGCAACGACAAGCACCATGCCGATTCGCATCATGATGAAATCCTCTCGCGAGAGCGCGCGGACTTAGGGTCGCGACGCCATCCTAGCACCGCAGGTGACTCTGGCGTGACTTTGCGGTGCACAAAGGGCGGCTGAAACGACGCTGCGGACATGCTGCCGACATGGGATATCTCCCGTTGTTTCAAAGCACTAGAAGAGGTCGGCGTTTTCTTGACTTGCCGGACCCCGGTCAGTATGGTCCGCGCGGCTTTAAGGTGCGCGCAGGCCGCGATCGCTGCAAGCCGCGGGTGTCGAGAGCATGAGCGACGCACGCGAAAACGGCGACCGGGGCAAGCAACGAACCGACGAGGCCGCTCTCTCCGCGAGACTTCAGCGGCTTAATGAAGGACTGGGCCACGCGCGCGATGCCGCAGGCGCCCCTTCGGACAGCCCTGATAGGGAGCAGGCAGCGACTGCATCAGGCTACGCCAAGGGCTTTCGGCTCTCGAGCGAACTCGTTGCAGGCGTCGTGGTCGGTGCCGGGATCGGCTGGCTTATCGACCGCTGGATTGGCGTCTCGCCCTGGGGGCTGATCGTATTTGTCTTGCTCGGCTTCGCCGCGGGCGTGCTCAGTGTCATGCGCTCCGCGGGCCTCATCGTCGGCACCGCGCTCGATGAAGGCAGCCGGCAAGGTCCGGACAGGTAAGGCCGCGCAGCGCAAGCTGCCAACGCTAACGGCGATTGGACCATGCAGGTCAATCCGATCCATCAGTTCGAGATCAGGGATTTATGGCCGCTTATCAAGCTGGGCGGCTACCAGATCAGCTTTACCAATTCGGCCCTGTTCATGTTCATCATCGTCGTTTCGGTTTCCGCGCTCCTGATCGGCGCCACTTCGCGACGCGCGGTGGTGCCGGGGCGACTGCAATCCATCGCGGAGATGTCCTACGAGTTTGTGGCCGACACGGTGCGCAGTTCGGCCGGAACCGAGGGGATGAAATTTTTTCCGTTCGTGTTCACGCTCTTCATGTTCGTCTTGTTCGCTAATTTGATCGGGCTCATCCCTTACTCATTCACCGTCACCAGCCAGGTGATCATTACCGCGACGCTGGCACTGCTCGTGTTCTTCATTGTCGTCGGCTACGGGTTCTGGCGGAATGGCCTGCATTTTCTGAATCTGTTCGTGCCGAAAGGCGTGCCAAAGCTGATTCTTCCGGCCATCGTCCTCATCGAGGTGCTGTCGTTTCTGTCGCGGCCGGTTTCACACAGCGTCCGATTGTTCGCCAACATGCTTGCCGGCCACATCACGCTCCAGGTCTTTGCCGGCTTTATCATCATGATGGCCAGCGGCGGCATACTCGGCTGGTTCGGCGCTACGCTGCCTTTCATCATGGTCGTGCTGTTGAGCGCGCTCGAACTTTTGGTGGCGTTCTTGCAGGCTTATGTGTTCGCCATTCTCACTTGCATCTATCTGAACGATGCGATTCACCCTGGCCACTGACGGCCGATTATCGAAACCTTAAACAAGGAGTCTTCTCATGGATCCGACCGCCGCGAAATATATCGGAGCCGGCATTGCCTGCATCGGCATGGGCGGCGCCGGCGTCGGCGTTGGCATAATTTTCGGCAACTATCTGGCGGCGGCGTTGCGCAACCCCTCGGCCGCGCAAGGTCAGTTCGGCAATCTGATTTTCGGCTTCGCCATTACCGAGGCGCTCGGCATCTTTTCGCTGCTGATCGCATTGCTCTTGCTGTTCGGGCTGTAAGCCCGTCGCATTGGCAGACCGCGCTGCCAGGATTCCAAAGCAGGAACTGAGGCAGGAACCATGGCCGAAACGACTGCGCATAGCGAAGCTCCTGCGGGACATACTGCTTTCCCGCCGTTCCAATCGGAACACTTCCCGTCACAGATCGTCTGGTTGGCGGTCAGTTTCGTTTTACTCTACGTGCTGATGTCGCGAATTGCGCTGCCTCGGATTGGCGCGATCCTCGCTGCGCGCAGCCAAGCTGTGAGTGACGATCTCGCCGCGGCGGAACGGCTGAAAGAGCAATCGAACGCCGCTCAGCTCGCCTATGAGAAGGCGCTTGCGGATGCGCGGGCTCGCGCGCAGGCCACCGCTAATGCCACGCGCGAGCAGCAGGCGCGCGAAGCCGAAGCCTTGCACAAGCGTCTTGAGGCGGAATTGCACAATCGGATCGCCGTTGCAGAACAATCCATAGCGAAGAGTCGCAGCGCTGCCATGAGTAACGTCAGGGCGATCGCCGCCGACACCGCCGCGGCAATCGTTGAGCGTTTGATCGGCCAACGGCCGCGCGCGGACGAGATCGCCGCCGCGCTCGGCGATGCCGGTAAAAGCTGAAAGGACGGCGATGCTCGAAACCGAAAATTGGGTGGCAATCGCCTTTCTCTGCTTTCTTGGGCTGCTCGCCTATCTCGGCGCCCATCGCAAGATGATCGACGCGATCGATCGCCGCCAGGCCCGGATCAAATCCGAGCTCGAACAAGCACGCCGCCTGCGCGAAGAGGCGCAGGCACTGCTCGGCGAATTCCAACGCAAGGGGCGCGAGGCTGAAAACGAGGCGCAAGCAATCATGGCCGGAGCCAAGGCCGAGGCCGAGCGGCTGACCGCCGAAGCGAAATCAAGAGCCGAAGATTTTGTCGCCCGGCGCACTAAGATGGCCGAAACCAAGATCGCCCAGGCCGAAACTCAAGCGGTGGCCGATGTGCGTTCTGCCGCAGCTGAAGCCGCCGTGGCCGCCGCAGAGAAAATCCTCGCCACAAGCGCCAAGGGAAAAATCGCGGAAGATTTGCTGGCGCGCGGCATTGCCGAGATCAAACAGAAATTCAACTGATCTGAAACCGGGCCTGAAACAGCCGGTGGCCCGCGGCTTATCCGGTGGGCGCGTTGGGATTTGGTTTCGCGCTCGGTTTAGGCTTTTTGGCGGGTGGAGGTTTCCTGGCCTGATCCTGCGCCGCTGCGCCGAGCGGGTCGAAGCCAATATAGACGACATATGGATCGGACGAGTCCGTCGGCGGCAGTGGGAAACTCAACCCCTCCTCGATGTGAGTAAAATCGGCATTGCCGGCATCGGCGCCAATAACCACCGGAATACGGATCAGCTTGGTGACAACGGTCTTCGGCGCGGTGAGCGGTGCGCTAACGACCGCGATCCGTAGCGGGATATCCACCTGACCCGGTCCACCGGCCGGTCCAACGATGACGCGTCCTTGTATGCCAAGGCGCATCGCCATTTGACCGTTGACGACAGCGCAGTCGCGGGCCGCCCGGACGAAGCTGCCCTGATATTTGAGTGACATTGCCTCTTTGCTGCCGTCGGGCGGCGGCGGCGGGATTGTCAGCGTCGATGCGCCCTGGCGGATGTCGAGAAATGGACATTGGACATCCGGATTGGCATTGGTGACCGGCTGCGGTTCTTTCTGCGTCGCACCCGAAAAGAAGCTTGCGATCTTGTCTTTTAGAGATGGCGGGCTCGACTGTGGAGCCGCTGGCGGCGGTGCCGAAGGAACCGATGCGGTCGTGGTCGGGCCGCCCAGTCCGCCGCCACTGCATCCAGCGGCGAGCAATACCGTCGCGAGCAGCGCCGCGCGCGCCAAGCCATCGCGCCAAAGTGTTGCACGAAATACGCGCAAGGTTCCCCGCCTCATCGCAATTCGCGATACCCGAGTTGTATAGCAAATCAATAGTAGCTTGCCCAATTGGAGCCCGCCCAAGCCGTCGCTCGGCTTGGTTAAAGGCGCGAACGATCAAGCTTTGCCGTAATCGGAACCGCCATTGAGGCGACCGTAGAGCAGGTGGTCCTGCCAAACGCCGTTGATGCACAAATACTCGCGTGCATAGCCTTCTCGCACGAATCCGGTCTTCTCCAGAAGCTTGATCGATCCGGTATTGCTCGGGATGCAGGCAGCTTCGAGGCGGTGCAGCCGCAGGCTATTGAAAGCGAAGGGAACCAGGGCGCGTACCGCCGTCGTCATGTAGCCCTGGCGCACGAACGGCAATCCGGTCCAATAGCCCAGACTGCCCGCTTGGGCCACGCCGCGGCGGATATTGGCAAGCGTCAAGCCGCCGACCAAGGCACCGTCGGAGCATCGCGCGATGACAAAGGCATAGCCCGTATCGGTTCGCAAATCCTCGGCGTAGCGCTTGATACGCCGCCGGAACGCCGCGCGGGTCAGATCGTCGACCGGCCAAGTAGGCTCCCACGGCGTGAGAAACGCGCGGCTCGTCTCCCGCAGCGCCGCCCATTCCTCGAAGTCGGTCATCTGCGGCGTCCGCAATACCACCTCGTCGCCCTCGATGATCGGCAAGGGCTCGGCGAAATTGATGGTGCGGAAGAACGCCATGGACCGGTTCGCCGGAATTTGTCACGCCGCTCGGCGGGTCAAAGTCTCGGCAATCGCCGCCGCGCTTTCAAGTCCGGAACCAAGCCCCAGAACTGCGGTAGCGAGCTTGCCGCGCGAGATCAGCGCGCGGCCGGCGGCGCGCGCGCTTTCAACGGTCACGGCGTCGACCCGCGCCACCAATTCGTCAAGCGGTATTGGCCGGCCGCGGGTGATCATCTGGCGGGCCAGCTGTTCGATGCGCGTGCCCGAGCTTTCCAGCGCCATTAAGAGCCCGGCTTTCATCTGTGCTTTGGCGCGCGCCACTTCCGGTTCGGAAATGGTCTCGGCGGTGCTGGCAATCTCGTCGACGATCAGCCGCATCAGTTCCGAAGTATCCGCCGCGTCGGTGCCGGCATACAGACCGAACATGCCGATGTCCGAATAAGGCACATGAAAGCTGTAAATCGAATAGCATAGACCGCGCCGCTCGCGTGCTTCCTGGAACAGCCGCGAGGACATGCCGCCGCCGAGAATATTGGTGAATACCTGCAGGCTATAGAGCGCCGGATCGACGATCGATAGACCCGGCAGCGCGAGCGCAATGTGCACTTGCTCGAGTTCGCGCTTCTCGACATGAGTGCCGCCGCCGAAACTCGCCGGCTCGGGCAGCGGACCGGCGGGGCCGTTGAAGCGGCCAAAATGCTTCTCCACCTCGGCAACAACCGCTCGATGCTCGACCGCGCCGGCGGCGGCGACCACGATATCAGGCGCGCGATAATTGCGCGCGAGATAAGTGCGCAGCTTGCCCCCATCGAACGAACGCACGGTTTTCGGCGTGCCCAGGATCGAGCGGCCGAGAGACTGATCGGGGAACGCGACGATCTGTAAACGCTCGAAAATGAGATCGTCGGGCGTGTCGGCGACGGCGCCGATCTCCTGAATGATGACGTTTTGCTCGCGGAGCATCTCTTCGCGTTCGAAAGACGGCTCGGAAAGTATGTCGGCAAGTACATCGAGCGCCAACGGCACATCGGATTTCAGCACGCGAGCGTAATAGGCGGTGCTTTCCGCTCCGGTGGCGGCGTTGAGATCGCCGCCCACAGCTTCGATCTCTTCCGCGATCTGCCGGGCGCTGCGCCGGCGCGTTCCCTTGAAAGCCATATGTTCAAGAAAGTGGGAAATGCCGTGCTCGTCATGCTGCTCGTCACGACTGCCTGAGGCCACCCACACGCCGAGTGACGCGGTTTCCAGGTGCGGCATGGCGTCGGTCACCACATTGATGCCGGACTTCAAAGTGGTCACCTCGACACTCATGCTGCCGCTCCTTCCTGGGCTGCCCGGCTCGCCGCCAAAACAAACTGCTCGACCGCGGATTGATCCGCCGCGAGCACGGTGCTGCGTTCCGGCCGCTCATTGATATGCGCCAGCCATTCTGGAAGAGCCGGGCGAATGCCGCAGGCTGCCTCCACAGCGTCGGGAAACTTCGCCGCATGCGCGGTCGACAGCACGACCATTGGCACGGCGGGGTCGCGCGTTTCCTTTTCCGCCACGGCGATCGCCACGGCAGTATGTGGATCGATGAAATTGCCGGTTTCGCGTTTGACGGTCCGGATCGTGGCGGCGACCTCGTCCTCGTCGGCGCGATCGGCGGTGAACAGGGTACGAATTGACGACAAAGCGCGCGACGAGAGCGTGAACCGCCGCGACTGGGCGAGGGAGCCCATCGCCGACCGCACGGCGGCGGCGTCACTGTTGTACGCCTCGAACAACAAACGCTCGAAGTTCGAGGCGACCTGGATGTCCATCGATGGCGAAGTCGTCGGGACCACTGCGCGCGGCTCATAGGTCCCCGTCGCAAGCGTGCGCGCCAAGATGTCGTTGACATTTGTGGCAACGACCAACCGATCGATCGGCAGGCCAATTCGCGCCGCCACATAGCCGGCATAGACGTCGCCGAAATTGCCGGTCGGAACGGCGAACGCGACTTTGCGCACCGGCGCGCCGAGCGCGACCGCGGCGGTGAAATAATAGACCACCTGCGCCACGATTCTCGCCCAATTGATCGAATTGACGCCGGAGAGGTGGACCTGATCGCGGAAGCCGTGATGATTGAACATGCCCTTCACGATGGCTTGGCAATCGTCGAAGGTGCCATCGATGGCGATGGCGCTGACATTCGCTGCGCCGCTCGTCGTCATCATCCGCCGCTGCACATCGGAAATTCGCCCGTGCGGAAACAGAACGACAAGATCGACCTGACGACGATCGCGGAAAGCCTCGACCGCGGCGCCGCCGGTATCCCCGGAGGTCGCTACCACGATGGTGCGCCGCTCGCCGCGTGCAGCCAGCACATGATCCATCAGCCGACCCAAAAACTGCATCGCCAGGTCTTTGAACGCGAGCGTCGGACCGTGGAACAGCTCAAGCATGAATGTGTTGACGCCGATCTGCGCGAGCGGCGCCACGGCGGGATGGCGAAAATCGCCGTAGGCCTCGCGCGCGATGCGCGCCAGATCGGCCGGCGAAACCGAATTCTCGGCAAAGGGCCTGACGATCTCGACCGCGACCTCGGCATACGATCGGCCGGCAAAGCCGGCGATTGCCGCGGCATCGAGCTGCGGCCAAGCGTCGGGCACATAGAGGCCGCCGTCGCGGGCAAGCCCGGCCAGCATAGCTTCGGCAAAACCGAGCGAGGGGGCCTCGCCTCTGGTCGAGATATATTGCACAGGCCTTTTCCGCCGCCGGAACATGCCGGCTACTTAAGTTATTGATACGGCACGTCAATTTGCCGGCCAAACTGCTGATGGCCGCCGCCTCGCAGCGCCGGAACGCGGCCACACTAATAGCAAAACGAACGGCTTCACAAGCAAGCCAAAGCGGTCGCGCGAAAGCGCTGCGGACCGCGATTGTAAAGCTTCAGCAGTCGCTCTGAGGCGGCTTTGCGTGCGCGGTTCGGCCCCCCGAGGTGAATGTCCAAACCCCAAACACAACGGCCAGGACGGCCGCCAGGCCATACCAGGTCACCGCATATTGCAGGTGATTGTCGGGCAGCGCGACAACGAGCTTTCCCGGCTGCGGCAAGCCGCCGGGCGGGATCGGCGCTTCCTGTTCGACATAAAACGGCGCTACCGCATCCGTTCGCGGGTCCAATCCTTTCGCGGCAGCGATCGCAGCGGGATCGCGCGTGAACCAAAGATTATGCGCGCGATCGTCCGCCGGCGTGAACCAGTGCCGTTCGTCGGGCCAGCGCAGCGCGCCGGTGATTTCAACCGGTTGTGAAATCTGTCCCTCGGCGCGCGATCTGGCATCACGTCGTCCATCGGGGATAAAGCCGCGATTGACGACGACGACGCCGTCGGGCCGCCGCGCCGGCGTAAACACCCAGTAGCCCGGGCCAGCGACGTCGGGCCGAAAGGCGTTCGCCGCGGCAAACACCAGAGCCTCGTGCGCGTTATCTAAGGTCGCCGTGAAGCGGACGCGGCGATATTCGTCGCGCGTTCGTTCGAGCTTTGTCCAGTCCGCTGCCGGCGGCAGCGCCCGAGGCGGCGCTGCGAGGCGCTCAGTCAGTGAAGCAACCAGCGCTTCCTTCCAAGCTTTGCGCTCGATCTGCCAGGTGCCAAGCGCAATGAGGACCACAAACGCCAACAGCGCCAGCACAAACAAGCCGAGCCAGGAGCGCTTGCTGCGCGCGGCTCGATCATGTTGCGCGGTGCCGGCGCCCGGCCGAGCTGTCATGACCTACTCACGGTCCTTCGCCGAACCGGCTCTCCGCCGCCTTGTGATGATATTGCAGCGCGATCATCAAGCCTTTCATCGGTCGCAGCGGACCAAGCGTGACAAGCACGATCAGCGGCAGCCACAGCGCCGCGTGCACCCAATAGGGCGGCTGAAACAGGATTTCGGTGATCAGCGCGGCGCCAACCACGATCGCACCGGCCAAGAACATGATGAATACCGCGGGCCCGTCGCCGGAATCGGCAAAGCCGTAATCAAGTCCGCAGCGCTCGCAGCGCGGCCGCAATGTCAGGAAGCCGGCAAACAGCCGACCTTCCCCGCAGCGCGGACAGGCGCAAGACAGGCCCGCGCCGATCGCGCCCGAAAGCGTCGTGATGGTCTTGTCGCTCATGATCGCGGGTTACAGCTTCTCGCACGCCGCGCCAACCAATGCCATCGCGGGCTCATTCCCGCTGTCGCGGCAATGACGTCACCCCGCGTGCGGACCGCCGCCCCACACGTAAATGCAGGCAAACAGAAACAGCCATACGACGTCGACGAAGTGCCAATACCAAGCCGCAAATTCGAATCCGAGATGCTGCGTCGGCTTGAATTGTCCGGCCATGGCACGGAACAGGCAGACGATCAGAAATATCGAGCCAATGATGACATGGGCGCCGTGGAATCCCGTCGCCATGAAGAACGTGGCGCCGTAGATGTTGCCCGAATAATGAAACAACGCGTGCATGTATTCCCATGCCTGCACGCAGGTGAAACTCAGGCCTAATGCGATAGTCAGCGCCAAACCCCAGACCAGTCCCTTGCGATCGTTTTCGAGAAGCGAGTGATGCGCCCAAGTTACCGTGGTGCCCGAGGTGAGCAAGATCAGCGTGTTCAGCAGCGGAAAGTGCCAGGGATCGAACGTGTCGACGCCTTTGGGCGGCCACATGCCTCCGGTATAGGCAATGCGGGCGACGTCGCGAAATTCGTCCGGGAACAATGCCGTATTGAAATAGGCCCAAAACCAGGCGACGAAAAACATCACCTCCGAAGCGATGAACAAGATCATCCCGTAGCGATGGGATATCTGCACTACCCGCGAATGATCGCCCTCCACCTCGGCTTCGTGGATGACGTCGCGCCACCAGCCGACCATCGTATAGGCGATGCCGATCGCCCCGGCGCCGAGCACCAACGGTGCATACGGGACCATCTGGTGCATCCACAGGATGGCGCCGACGGCCGCGACGAAAGCTGAGGTGGCACCGACCGCCGGCCACGGACTGGGGTTCACCAGATGGTAATCGTGGTGCGGCTTGGCATGCGCATTCGCCATCGTTGTTTTCTCCAGCTAGCGCGACCGGCTTGGTATTCGCGCCGTTTTTCGTCCGTTGAACTTTCTAGATGCGTCCCGGCTTTTCCGAATTCGCGCTCTCCGCCACTGGTGGCGCCGATAGGCGCACCGGAAAGAAAGTATAGGAGAGCGTGATGTTACTCACCGTGTCTTCTTCCGAGTCGTTGGCGAGCTTGGGATCGACATAGAAGACTACCGCCATGTCGCGTTTTTCGCCCGGCTGTAACGTCTGCTCGGTGAAACAGAAGCAGTTGATCTTTTCAAAATACGCACCGGTTCTCGGCGGAGTGACGTTATAGCCAGCTTGGCCCCGCGTCACCCGCGCGGATTCGTTTCGCACCGCGTAATAGACCGTGACGACTTCCCCCAGCCGCACATCGACGGTCCGCCGTTCGGGCTCGAACGACCATGGCAAACCGGGCGCCACGTTTGAATCGAATCTTACGGTGATGGTGCGGCCGGAAATTTGCGCGGGCGCCGCTTTTGCCACTTGCGTGGTGCCGCCGAACCCGGTGGTGCGGCAGAACCAGGAATAAAGTGGTACGGCGGCGAACGACACGCCGACCATCACCGCGACAAAAGCGCCGCAGGCGAAGGCCACGGCGATGTCGCGGCGCGATCGCTGTTGCTGCGCGCTCACGCTGTAACCTCGAATCTGGGCGCTCGCCGGATCATAATGGCCGCTCCAAGATGCCGGGGCCCTTCACCAGTGTCACGATGTAGAACAGCACAACGAGCACGCCCAACGATATCGCAATCGCGATCGATCGGGCCCGACGCGCGCGTTGCTGCTGCTCGGTGAGCCTGATGCCGGGGTCCGGCTTGTCTTCGTTCATTCGATTATCCATCGCGCCGTCATCCTCTGGCTGCGAGATGAATTGACAGCCCGGGCAGCGCTCCGCCGGCCATCCGGTCGACCAGCAACATGGCGAACAACAGGAACAGATACAAAATCGAGAAGCCGAACATTTGCTTGCTCGCCGCGTAGCCGCGTTGTTCGCCGCGAACGCGAATGGCAAGGGCGATCATCGCCATGCCGGCCAACAAGGCCGCGATGCCATACAAAGGCCCGGCATAGCCGAGGAGCCAGGGCATGGCGCCGACGGGCGCCAGCACGAGCGTGTAACGGAGGATTTGCCGCCGGGTTTCAGTCGCGCCGGCAACTACCGGCAGCATCGGGATACCGGCCAGCGCATAATCATTGGCGCGATAAAGCGACAAGGCCCAAAAGTGCGGCGGCGTCCACAGGAACACGATGAGAAACAGAACGAGCGGCTCGGGCGCGACGCCGCCCGTTACTGCGGCCCATCCAATCATCGGTGGCAGTGCGCCGGCGGCGCCGCCGATGACAATGTTCTGCGGCGTGATGCGTTTGAGCCAGATCGTATAGACGCCGACATAAAAGCCGATGGTCACCGCCAGCAATAGCGCGGCAAAGACGCTGACCAGAAGACCAAGCACGACAACCGAGAAGCCGGCCAGCGTCAAACCGAAAGCCAACGCCTCGCCAGGTGCGAGCCGTCCGGCCGGGATGGGGCGCCCGGCGGTGCGCGCCATGCGCGCGTCGATATCGGCGTCGTACCACATATTAAG
>JBASAH010000208.1:0-6813 GCA_049650505.1 Xanthobacteraceae bacterium | reverse complement strand
ACCGGCAAGGGCAACGACCAGGTGCGGTTCGAGCTCGCCTATTACGCGCTCAAGCCCGACGTCACAGTCATCGCGCCATGGCGCGAATGGGATTTCAAATCGCGCGAAGCGCTCATCGCCTTTGCCGAACAAAATCAAATCCCGATCGCCAAAGACAAGCGCGGGGAAGCGCCATTTTCAACGGATGCCAATCTGCTGCACACCTCGTCCGAGGGCAAAGTGCTTGAAGATCCCGCGGGAGAAGTCCCGGGCTATGTCTATTCGCGCACGGTAGATCCCGAAAAGGCGCCCGACCAGCCCGCTTATGTCACTATAGACTACGAGCGCGGCGATCCGGTCGCTATCGACGGTAAAAAACTCAAACCTGCCGAATTGCTGGCGCAGCTCAACGCGCTTGGCCGGGCGCATGGCATCGGCCGCCTCGATCTGGTCGAGAATCGGTTCGTCGGCATGAAATCGCGCGGCATGTATGAGACGCCGGGCGGCGCCATCCTGCTTGCGGCGCATCGCGGCATCGAGTCGATCACGCTCGATCGCGGCGCGGCGCATCTCAAAGATGAGCTGATGCCGAAATATGCGGAAGCGATCTATTACGGCTTCTGGTTCGCGCCGGAGCGCGAAATGCTCCAGGCGGCGATCGACAAGAGCCAGGAATTCGTCACTGGGCGCGTGCGGGTGAAGTTGTACAAGGGCAATGTCGGCGTGGTCGGCCGCGAGAGCAAATATTCGCTGTACGACCAGGACCTGGTGACATTCGAGGACGGCAAAGTCGCCTATGACCAGCGCGACGCCGAAGGCTTCATCCGGCTCAACGCCTTGCGGCTGCGCACGCTGGCGCAGCGGCGGCGGAAGCTGAAATTGTAAGGCGTGACCGGTTCTCTCGTCATTGCCGGGGTTGATCCGGCAGTCCATCGAGCCGCAACGCTGCATGACGAGGTCATTGGGGCGTGCACTCCTAAGTCGCGTGGGCCAACGTCCGCTTTCAGGTGTAAAGCGGACGTAATAGCGACGTACCGCAATGTCGCCTTATGACCCAAAGCGGGCATCGGTCGCGCGCCCACGTGATTGGGGGTGACTTAATTCGTCTGGTGAGATTTTCACCATATTTTAGACAACTCCAAAAATTTTTGATGCGCGCCCAGCGCAAAACGCGCCTGCTGCCACTTAGTCCATCAGGCTGAATAGCCTCAAATCGCTGGCTGGATAGATTCAAATTTAAAGGTGTTACTGGGCAAAGAAACAAAGGATCCGTTCATGCGAACGTTAGTCGAGCGTTTTGTGAGGGGCGAGTCGGGCGTCACTGCCTATGGCCTGATTGCCGCTGCTCTAGTGCTGATTGGCGTCGGAGCGTGGGTTGTCGCGCCCGCCCGTGTTGTCGATTCGACGCAGATCAATCCATTAGAGATGATGGCCAACGCAAAGGTTCTGCCTACTTCGCTGGCGATGGCACAAAATGGTCCCGCGACGGGCGCTCAACCGCCTGCAGCTGGCAGCGCGGCGGGCAACCCTGCATCACCCGGGCCAACATTCCAGACGGGTACTCGGTCTGATTACGACACTAAGCACCACAGAAAGATGTACATGTCGGCAAAGAGTATCCATAAGCATAAGCAGCTGAAGCCGACTCCTGCATTTCCGGATCTGACGCAAAGGTTCGGGGCTGGCAATGTCAACTGAAAAGGGCGGACAGGTTATTAGCTTCGGCAGTTCACTTTCGGGGGTAAAGCGGACATCGAAATTTAAGAGCGTCTCCTCCTTTTGACCCTTAGCGGATATTCTGCGACTGCGGTCTAGAGTCCGTTTTCCGCGCTTTGATAGGGCCGCGCTGTAGGGCAGATCAGACACAGCAAAGCCGCCGGTGATGCGAAAGCCGGCGGCTTTGCCTTCGTCCCCCATACGTCCCGCGTCTTGGGCGGCAATCGTTGGGTTGTCGAACCGGCAAGTGAAGATTCCCCCGAGTCTTCACCATCTGTCCGCCCCTTCCGTTCAAAAAAGAGGGACAGGTCCAAGTCCGACAAAGAAAGCATAACTATCGCGCGACGACGCTCAAGGGGTGTTTGCAAGTTCTCCTGTGGCCATAGAGCCACTCTCGCGCCAATTGCTGCCGCGATAGGTTGACGGCGCTGGGGCCCTCGACGAACGATGCTTGGGCTTCGACGTTTGAAGACGCGTCGAAGTTTATATTGGAACTGAGAGGGGCTCGCCGGGAAGGCAAAACTTGCTTTTTATGGCTGCGACACACCGCATGCCCCAATAAGGGGGGACGGTGCAAGTGGCTTGCAGCGCGATTGCTGCACCTGCGCCACACCTTGGAGCGTTGCGCTGTGGCACCGGAACAAAACCATTTTATGGCGTCTACCGCAAAATATATGCGTCTTTTGACACTGTTGGGTATCTGACGCATGGCAGGGGACGAACGGTGCCGAGAAATGTCTCGCACTCGCCCAAAAGTTCAATGACCAAGAAAGCAAGCGCGCCCTACTCGGCATGGCGAACGCGTGGCTTACATTGGCCGAACAACACCTCAAGAACAGCGAAACCGTGTTGGTCTACGAGACGCCGCCACCGTTTAACGAGGCGTCAAAGTCGCCGTCGGTTACTGAGCTGCCACCAGTGGGCTTGAACCCCGCTAAGCCGGGCGACCCAATGCAGTGCTAGTCCTTCCCGTCACCGGGCGCGACGAAAAGATGCTCGATATCCGCTTTTGGCCCTGAGCGGACTGACGAAAGTGTTCGGCGATGACCGCTTTCGGGGTAAAGCGCAATTTGGGTCCTCGACTTCAATTTATCAGTACCTAGTGCGTACTTTTTAAACCTGCCGCTCGACCAGCATGCGCTTGATCTCGGCAATCGCTTTTGCCGGATTGAGGTGCTTGGGGCAGGCCTTGGCGCAGTTCATGATGGTGTGGCAGCGGTACAGCCGGAACGGATCTTCGAGATTGTCGAGCCGCGGTCCGGTCGCCTCGTCGCGCGAATCCATGATGAAACGGTGCGCCTGCAGGAGTGCCGCCGGGCCGAGAAAGCGTTCGGAATTCCACCAATAGCTCGGGCAGGCGGTCGAGCAGCAGGCGCATAGGATGCATTCATAAAGCCCGTCGAGCTTCTGCCGATCCTCATGGCTTTGCTTCCATTCCTTCTGCGGCGTCGGCGAGACGGTCTGCAGCCACGGCTGGATCGAAGCGTGCTGCGCATAAAAATTGGAAAGGTCCGGCACCAGGTCCTTCACCACCGGCATGTGCGGCAGCGGATAGATGCGGATCGTGCCGCTGACGTCGCTCATCGCCTTGGTGCAAGCGAGCGTATTGGTGCCGTCAATATTCATCGAACAGGAGCCGCAAATACCTTCGCGGCAGGAGCGGCGGAAGGTCAGCGTGGCGTCGACATTGTTTTTGATCCAGATCAGCGCATCGAGCACCATCGGGCCGCAATCGCCGGTATCGACGTAATAGGTGTCGACGCGCGGATTGCGCCCGTCCTCCGGATTCCAGCGATAGATGCGGTATTCGCGCTGCGATCTTGCGCTCACCGGCCGCGGCCAGGTCTTGCCTGCGGTGATCTTGGAGTTTTTCGGCAGCGTAAATTGAACCATAAGAACCTCAATGATCCGGCTGAGCGCTTGAGCGTAGTTGTTTCAAATTGAATCGGTCAGTGCTCTAGCATGTTTATGGAGCATGATCTTTTCGGAAAACCGGGTTCCACTTTTCCGGATCATGCTCTAGGTGATCAGTACACCCGTTTTTTCGGCTCGACATAGGCGACGTCGTTGGTGAGCGTATAGGTATGCACCGGACGGTAATCGATCGTGACCTTGCCGGTTGCTAGATCGAACCAGGACAAGGTGTGCTTCATCCAGTTCTGATCGTCGCGATCGGGAAAATCTTCGCGCGCATGGGCGCCGCGGCTCTCGGTTCGGTTCACCGCCGAATCCATGGTGACAATGGCCTGTTCGATCAGATTGGCGAATTCGAGCGTCTCGACGAGATCGGAATTCCAGATCAGCGAACGGTCGGATACCCGCAGGTCGTCGATGCCATCAAAGACCTGATGGATGAGCTGCGAGCCTTCTTCGAGGACTTCGCCGGTGCGGAATACGGCGCAATTATTCTGCATGACGTGCTGCATCTTGTTGCGCAGCTGCGCGGTCGGCGTGCCGCCCGAGGCATGACGGAATTTGTCGAGCCGTGACAGCGGCCGATCGGCTGAATCCTTGGGCAATTCGGGATGCTTGTCGTTTGGCGTAAGGATTTCGGCGCAGCGATGCGCCGCGGCGCGTCCGAACACCACAAGATCGATCAGCGAATTCGATCCCAAGCGGTTGGCGCCGTGCACCGAGACGCAGGCCGCTTCGCCGAGTGCCATCATGCCGGGCACGACAGTGTCCGGATTGCCATTTTTCTTGGTCAGTGCCTCGCCATGATAGTTCGTGGCGATGCCGCCCATGTTGTAGTGCACCGTCGGCAGGATCGGCACCGGGTCGCGGGTCAGATCGACGCCGGCAAAAATCCGCGCCGATTCGGTAATACCGGGCAGGCGCTCGGCCAGGATCTGCGGATCAAGATGGTCGAGATGAAGGAAAATATGATCCTTCTTCGGCCCGACGCCGCGGCCTTCGCGGATCTCAATGGTCATGGCGCGCGATACCACGTCGCGCGAGGCGAGATCTTTGGCCGACGGGGCATAGCGCTCCATGAACCGCTCGCCCGCTGAATTGACGAGATAGGCGCCTTCGCCGCGGGCACCCTCGGTGATGAGCACGCCGGCGCCGTAGACGCCGGTGGGATGGAATTGCACGAATTCCATGTCTTGGAGCGGCAGGCCGGCGCGCAACACCATGGCATTGCCGTCGCCGGTCTGGGTATGCGCGCCGGTGCACGAGGCATAGGTGCGGCCATAGCCGCCGGTGGCAATGACTGTAATCTGGGCGGAAAAGCGATGGATTGAGCCGTCCTCAAGATTGAGCGCGACGACGCCGCGACAGCGGCCCTCATCATCGACAATGAGATCGATGGCGAAGTATTCGATGAAGAATTCGGTCGAATGGCGCAGCGCCTGGCCGTACATCGTGTGCAGCATGGCGTGGCCGGTGCGGTCGGCGGCGGCGCAAGTGCGCTGCGCGGTGCCTTTGCCGTAGTGGGTCGTCATGCCGCCGAACGGGCGCTGATAGATCTTGCCGTCTTCTCGGCGTGAAAACGGCAGCCCCCAATGCTCGAGTTCGTAGACGGCGTCCGGCGCGTTGCGGCACATATATTCGATGGCATCCTGATCGCCGAGCCAATCCGATCCCTTCACGGTGTCGTACATGTGCCAGCGCCAATCGTCCTCGCCCATATTGCCGAGCGCGGCGGCGATGCCGCCTTGCGCGGCAACGGTATGGGAGCGGGTCGGAAATACCTTGGTGATGCAGGCGGTGCGCAGGCCGGCCTCGCTGCAGCCGACGACCGCCCGCAGTCCGGCGCCGCCGGCGCCGATCACCACGACATCGTAAGCGTGATCTTCGATCGGATAGGCCCGACCATTAATGGCCGGTGCGTTGCCGCCGTTCTTTCCGTTTTCCGCCATCTCTTACCTACAAACCGAATGACAGCTTCAACACGCCATAAACCGCGGCGAGCCCGACCGCGATGGTGAAGAACGTATTGGCCATCAGCAGTGTAAGTTTCGCCGATTCGTCGTGCACATAGTCCTCGATGATCACGGCCATGCCGATCCGCATATGAATCGTAATCGAACCGACGAATAGCAGCATGGTGATGCTGACCGCCGGCGAGCCGAGGATTTGCGCCACCGCCGCCTGATTGCGGCCAATGAGCGCAATCAGAATGCCTATCGCGACGATAGTCAGCGGCACGTTGGCGACCGCGGTCAGCCGTTGATGCCAGAAATGTGCGGTGCCCGATTTGGCGGCGCCGCGGCCGAGTACGCGGCCAAGCGGGGTGCGAATGTGCTCGGGGCCCGCCATCACCCAACTCCCATGGTGAGTGTGATGAAGATCCACAGCACAACAGTGATCGCGATCGATCCAACGAGGTTGGCTGCCACCAGCCACTCGCGCTCCTTCGGCCCAAAGCCGCGGCCGGTATCCCAGATGAGGTGGCGAATGCCGCCGAGCATGTGGTGGATCACGCTCCAGGTGTAACCGAGCAGGATCAGCCGGCCGATCCAGGAACTCGCGAACCATTGAAACTTGGCATAGCCGTTGGGGCTCGCCGCGGCGATCAGCCACCAGGCTAACAGCAGCGTGCCGAAGTAATTGGCGAAGCCGGTGATGCGATGGACGATCGACATCATCATCGTCAGCATCGGCCGGTAGATTTGCAGGTGCGGCGAGAGCGGCCTCTCGGCAGGGACACGTCGTTCGAGCGAGCTTGTTTCGGCCATCATGCTGATCCGCATCGTGCGCCGCGGGCGCGTCGCACTCGGGCGCTGTTTCCTATCCAATTCGCGCCGCCCCCGGCACGCGCGTGCGCGTAGGCTGGGGTCTCGCCGCCGCGCTCGCTTTCGTCTTTCGCGAAGAATAAGGCTGGATTTTTCAAGCGCAATGGCAAATATCTAAAGCCTGATTTCGCCAAATACGAAGGAAGGCGATATTATGCGCTTCGATCTCGCCGATCTCAGCCTGTTCCGCCATGTCGTCGAAGCCGGCAGCATCACCCATGGCGCCGAACGCGCACATCTTGCCTTGGCGGCGGCCTCAACCCGCATCCGCAACATGGAAAACGTGCTCGGTGTACCGCTGTTGACGCGCGGCCGCGCGGGCGTCACCCCGACGCAGGCCGGCCGAACCCTGCTGCAGCATGCCCGCGCCATCCTGCGG
>JBASAH010000207.1:0-4772 GCA_049650505.1 Xanthobacteraceae bacterium | reverse complement strand
ACGGGAGGCCCGCGCCTCCCGTTTTTTTGCGCGATTGGCTAAACGATTATTCCGACGGCTGCTTGGGCTTCGGCTTGATGAAGGTGCTCTTGAGATTGTCCCAGAGCTGAATCTTCGCACCGTGGCGGCGCATGATCGCGCCCTGCTGCAGCACCGACAGCGTGTTGTTCCAGGCCCAATAAATCACCAATCCAGCCGGGAAGCTCGCCAGCATGAAGGTAAAGATGATCGGCATCCAGTTGAAGATGATCTGCTGGGTGGGATCGGGCGGCGCCGGATTGAGCTTCATCTGTACCCACATGGTCACGCCCATGATCGCAGGCCACGCGCCGAGATGCAGGAAGCTCGAATAGATCGCCGGATCGAACGGAATGAGGCCGAATAAATTAAAAATGTTGGTCGGATCGCCGGCGGAGAGGTCGTGGATCCAGCCATAGAACGGTGCGTGCCGCATTTCGATGGTGATGAACAGCACCTTATAGAGTGAGAAAAATACCGGAATCTGGATCACGATCGGCAGGCACCCAGCGACCGGATTGATCTGCTCCTTTTTGTAGAGCTCCATCATCGCCTGCTGCTGCTTCACCCGGTCATTGCCATAGCGCTCCTTGATCATCGCCATTTGCGGCTGAACCGCCTTCATCTTGGCCATGGAAGCGTAGGACTTGTTGGCGAGCGGGAAGAACAGAATCTTTACCAGCACGGTGACGATCAAGATCGCGATGCCGAAATTGCCGACCAGATGGAAGAAAAAGTCGAGCGCCAAGAACATCGGCTTAGTGATGAAGTAGAACCAGCCCCAATCGATCAACAGATCGAAATGGTTGAGATGAAGCGCCTCGTTATAGCCGCCGGGCCCGAACGGAAAATTGACGCCGACTACCGAGACCTCCTTAGCGCCGGCAAACAAGCGCGCATTGGCGTTGCCCATGCCGCCCGGCGCGATGGTTTGCGGCGGCAACAGATAGTCGGTCTGATAGGTTTTTTGCCCGCCCGCTTCGCCTGCCGAGAATCGGGCGCGCACTTTGGCGTTGCTGTCGGGCAGTAGCGTTGCGGCCCAGTATTTATCGGTAATGCCAAGCCAGGCATTGGTGACGTCCCAGGTTTCCGATTTCTTGTCCTCGATTTTTTTATACGTCCATTCCTGCAAGCCCTGGTCGCCCAAATCGCCGATCAGGCCTTCGTGCAGAATGTAATAACCCTGCACTTGCGGGGTGCCGTGGCGCGAGATCAAAGCATAGGGAAACAGCGTTACTGCGCTGGCGCCGTTATTCGCCACGTCGTCCTTGATGGTGAACAGATAACGGTCGTCGACCGAGATGGTGCGGGTGAAGACGAGTCCTTGGCCGTTGTCGTAGGTCAGCGTTGCCGGATGGCCGGCGCCGAGCGCGCCGGAGCTCTGCTGTTTCCAGATCGTGTCGGGACCGGGCATGGCCGCGTTCGTGCCGGCGGCAGGCACCCAGCCAAATTCGGCATAAAAGGCATCCGGTGCACCCGACGGCGAAAACAGCACGATCGGCGGCGATCGCGGATCGATTTCCGTCCGATATTGCGTCAGCGTCAGGTCGTCGATCCTGCCGCCTTTAAGACCGATGCTGCCGCCGAGCCGCGGCGTCTCAATCGCAATCCGCGACGACGACGCAATTACGGCTTCGCGCGACGCGGTTTGCGCCTGCGCCGATGGCGCCACGCTCTTCGGCGTTCCAGGCACTTCAGGTGTAGCCGGTTGCGCGCCGTTCGGCTGCGCCGGGGCGGGCTGGGCAGTGCCGGGCTGGGCTTGCGATTGCTCTTGCTGCTTGACCTGCGCTTCCTGGCGCTGCCGCTCCACTTGCGGGTAGCCGATGAAATATTGCCAGCCGACGATGACAAGCAGCGACAGCACGACGGCCAGGATGGTGTTCTTGTGGTCGCTCATTCAATGCTCGTATTTGTCGGTCTGCGGCTTATCGGGCTTTGGCGTTTGCCGCCGTGGCCGGCTGGACGAACCCGCTCTATGTGGGGGCCGGTCGCCCGATGCACCAGTTGCCGCGCCGGCTGTACTGGAAGCATGAACGCGGCGAAGTGCGCCGCTGAGTTCCTTTTTCATGTCGCCGAACGGCGCTTTGAGCGCCGCGCGGCGTCCGATCAGGACGTAATCGTGCCCGGCACAAAGCGCTGCAGGCGGCGCGAGCCGGACGAGCTCGCGCAAGCGGCGCCGCACCCGGTTGCGTTCGACGGCATTGCCGACTTGCTTCGAGACGGTAAAGCCAACCCGAGGCGGTCCGACCGGCGCCCGCGCCCGTGCCTGGAGAATAAAGGCGCTGGCGTGCGCTCGCGCGCCTTGCCCGGTAGCTTGGGCAACGGCCCGAAAGTCACTCCGGCGTTTCAAGCGTTCCATGTCACCGACTTTGAAGGCACCGAGCTTCGCGTGACCGAACTCTAAGCGAGTGCTGTAATCCGACTGTTACAATCAATGTGCGACAGAAAAACCAAGCCGCCCGCGGCGGAGTCTTACGCCACTTGCGCTTAGGCGCTTAGCCTCTTGCGCCCCCGTGCGCGCCGCGCCGCTAAAACCTTGCGGCCGCCCTTGCTCGCCATGCGGTTGCGAAAACCGTGGCGCCGCTTGCGCACCAGTTTGCTCGGTTGATAAGTCCGTTTCACGGGATGTTCTCCGGTGCGCGGCTTGCCGCGGCGATGGGCCGCGATTGGCGCGGCTTATACGGGAGGGCTTCCGGCCCGTCAACGTAACTTCCCCGCCATTTGCGGGCATTTTGGCCGGCGTTTGGAAGCTGCACTGCCGGCGCGCGATGAAGCTTGGCAAAGCGCTCAAGCGGCGATTAAAGATTGCCCAAACCATGGGTGCTACGCTTTGCGGCAAGTACGTTACCGGCTCGCCCGGTCGAACTGCATCGGCGCGCCGCGGCGGTTGGGGAAAATGCCTCAATGACATATTCAGTGGGGGATTTGACGCCGCCACTGGTGCGGCGCATCATTGCCTCGCTGCGCCGTTTGGCTATGCAGCGGACTTAGGTCATGACTGAAGACACCGCCGTGCGCCCGGAACAACCCCGGACGCCGCGCTTCGGGCTTTCGGCGAAACTCCTCGTCCTCACGATTTTGTTCGTGATGATCGCGGAAGTGCTGATCTATGTGCCATCGGTTGCCAATTTCCGCATCGTTTGGCTGAGGGATCGCCTGGCGACAGCGTACACCGCCGCGCTGGTTCTTGATGCGGCGCCAAACGGGGTGGTTTCCGATAACCTCGCCAAGCGCATTCTCGACTCGATCGGCGCGCGTGCGGTCGCCATGAAGATGGGCTCCCGCCATCGCATGATCGCGGTCGATGACATGCCGCCGGCGGTCGCCGCTACTTATGACATGCGCACCGTCTATGCGTTCGACGCGGTGGTCGATGCCTTCAGCACCATGCTCAAGAACAAAAAAGAAGTGGTGCGCGTCATGGGCCCCGCGCCCGGCGGCGAATATATCGAACTCGTCATGGACGAGCAGCCGCTACGCCGCGCCATGCTGCGTTATTCGGTCGACATTCTGCTGTTGTCGCTGTTGATCTCCGCCATCACCGCGGCGCTGGTTTATCTGGCGCTCCATTACATGTTCGTGCGGCCGATGCGTCGCGTCACTGCGAACATGATTGCGTTCCGCGCCGATCCGGAAAACAGCGACCGTGTAATCGCGCCATCAGCCCGGCTTGACGAAATCGGCACTGCCGAGCGCGAACTTGCCACCATGCAGACCGAACTCGCCTCGATGCTGCACCAAAAGAACCGCCTCGCCGGGCTCGGGCTTGCCGTATCGAAAATCAATCACGACCTGCGCAACTTGCTCGCCTCGGCGCAACTATTCTCCGACCGGCTTGCCAAGATTCCCGATCCCGGCGTGCAGCGTTTTGCGCCGAAGCTGATGCACGCCTTGGAACGGGCGATCGCCTTTTGCCAGTCGACCCTGTCCTACGGCCGCTTGCAGGAACCGCCTCCCGATCGCCGCCCCATCCTGCTCGAGCCGCTGGTCGAGGAAGTACACGAAAACTTGGGCCTCGGTGCCGACGCGCCGATTCGCTGGATCAGCGCCGTCGAGCGCGGGCTCGTCGTCGAGGCCGATTACGATCAGTTGTTCCGCATCCTGCTTAATCTTGCCCGCAATGCCGTGCAGGCCATGGAAAGCCAAGCTACCGAAAGCCGTACCGACCGCGATCCAGGCCGCGACCAAATCCGCATCACCGGCCGCCGTGAAGGCGCAGTGGTCGTGATCGAGGTTTCCGACACCGGCCCCGGTTTTTCCGAACAGGCGCGCGCGCATCTGTTCGAGGCGTTCCAGGGTTCGACCCGCACCGGCGGCACCGGGCTTGGGCTTGCGATCGCCGCCGAGCTGGTGCGCGCACACGGTGGCGAAATCCGCCTAGTCGAAGGCACCATCGGCGCGACGTTGAGACTCACCATCCCGGATCGCGCCGTGGAGCTTGCCGCCCATCGCGGCGCCCGCGCGCACGGGTAGAGATTTCTTGTTGGTCCTCGATATCTGATTTAGCAGCCGCGGCGCCGCATGTTTGCTGCTGCGGCCGCCTTGCCATCACGCGTCGGAGCCTATAGCTACGACGCGCCGCGCCCGTAGCTCAGCTGGATAGAGCACCAGACTACGAATCTGGGGGTCAGGAGTTCGAATCTCTTCGGGCGCGCCAGTTCACTTAGTTCAACCAATTTTCAACCTTCAGGCCACGGACGCGTTTGAACTCATCGGCATTGCCGGTCACGATTGTCGCGCCGGTGGCATAGGCG
>JBASAH010000206.1:0-2663 GCA_049650505.1 Xanthobacteraceae bacterium | reverse complement strand
GTGCGGTGGCTCGCCTGATGTGGACACGGCAGCGGCGCCCGCGAATATTCGTCACTCAGCCGGTCTCCGAACCGGCGCTCAGGCGCTTGCGCGCGATGGCGCAGGTCAAAGTCTTTCCCGACGCCAGCCGGATCATCGCCAAGCGCACGCTGCTCGAGGCGGTGCGCCATGCCGATATTTTATTTTGTCTTCTCCACGACACCATCGATCGCGCGGTGATCGCGGCCAATCCGGATTTGCGGATGATCGCCGCGCAATCGATCACGCCATCGAATATCGACGTGGCGGCAGCGACCGCGCGCCGCATTCCGGTGACCGTTACGGCGCCGGTCACCACCGAAGCGACGGCCGATCTCAATTTCGGACTGATGCTGGCGGTGGCGCGGCGGATCGTGGAAGGCGACCGCGCGGCGCGCGCCGGGAAATTTCCTGGCGGCCAGTCGGCGCATCTGATGGGCGCCTATGTGTGGGGCAAGACGATCGGGCTCATCGGCGGCGGCGGCTTGATTGGCAAGGCGGTAGCGCGTCGCGCACACGGTTTTTCGATGCGCGTGCTGTATTGGACCCCGCGGCGCAAAGCGCACAGCGAAGAGCGCGAGGCCGGTTTGACCTATGTGCCGTTAGAGGATTTGCTGCGCGAATCCGATTTCGTATCGGTGCATTCACCACTTTACGCCGAGACCCGACATCAAATCGGCGCACGCGAATTGCGCCTGATGAAGCGAAGCGCCTTTCTCATCAACACCGCGCGGGGCGCCATCGTCGATGAAGCGGCGCTCATCCGCGCGCTGACGACCAAGCAGATCGCCGGCGCCGGGCTTGACGTTTTCGAGCACGAGCCGAAAGTCGACAAGCGCTTGCGGGCAATGTCCAATGTCGTTCTGACGCCGCATCTCGGCAGCGCCACGCCGGAAGTGCGCGAGGAGATGGCAAAAATCGTGGTCGATAATATTCTCGCCTTCCTGGAAGGGCGCAAATTGCCGAACTGCGTCAATCCGCAGGTGTTTGCATTGTAAACCGCGATGAGTGTTTCATGGCTCGCACCATCATTGCCGTCACCGACAGTCCATTCCCCTCGCTCGAGCCGGCGAAAAAAGCGTTGGCGCGGCTTGACCCCGAATACCGCATGGCGGCGAGCCCGTCGGCCGACGATATCCTTGCCATCGCGCGCGACGCCGATGCCATACTCGTCACTTATGCCAAGCTTCCCGGCGAGCTGTTGCGGCAATTGACACGCTGCAAGGCAATCGGCCGCTTCGGCCTCGGCGTCGACAACATCGACTTGCCGGCTGCGAAGGCGCTCGGCATCGCCGTCAACTATGTGCCGGATTACTGCCTGCGCGAAGTCTCGGACCACGCCATGGCGCTCGTTCTTGCGCTCGCGCGCAAAGTAACTTTGGCCAACAAACTCGTGCAATCCGGCCGCTGGGACGTAGCGCCGATCGTGCCGCTGCGCCGCCTCGAGGGCCAAATCCTGGGCCTCGTCGGCTTCGGCAATATCCCGCGCATGCTTGCGCCCAAAGCCAAAGCGTTCGGGTTTAACGTTCTCGCCCACGATCCATACGTCGCGAAGGATGCGTTCGCTGCGGCCGGCGTCGAGGGCGTGAGTTTCGATGATCTGCTCGCGCGCTCCGACTTCATCTCGGTGCATGCGCCGCTATTGCCGGCCACGCGCGGGCTGATAAACGCAGCCGCATTTGCCAAGATGAAAAAAGGCGCGTTTCTGATCAATACCGCGCGCGGGCCCTTGATCGATGAGGCGGCCCTGGTCGCAGCGCTCGATTCAAGCCAGCTTGGCGGCGCGGCGCTCGACGTCGTCACAACCGAACCGTTGCCGAAGGGTTCGCCGCTTGTTGGCCGCGACAACGTTATTCTGACGCCCCACACCGCGTACTATTCGATCGAGGCGCTGGAAGAGTTGCAGACCAAATGCGCAAGCGATGTTGCCCGCGTGCTCTCCGGCGAGCAGGCGATCTATCCGATCAGCGCTTGAAATTATCACTCAGCGGTCCAGCCGCCGTCCAGCACGAGCGCGGAACCAGTCATCAGCGACGACGCATCGGAAGCGAGGAAGACGATCGCGCCGGTGATCTCGTCGAGCTGACCAAGGCGGCCGAGCTTGATCTTCGCCAGCACCTCGTCGCGGAACGCTTTGTTCTCGAAGAACGGCCGCGTCATTGGCGTTTCCAGGAAGGTCGGCCCGAGACTGTTGACGCGGATATTATGTGGCGCAAGCTCGATCGCCATGGCCTTGGTGAAGCCCTCCATGGCGTGTTTCGATGCGCAATAGACCGCGCGGCGCGCGGCGCCGACATGGCCCATCTGCGATGAGACGTTGACGATCGAGCCAGGCAGTTTCGCTTCGATCAACCGCAGCGCCACGGCCTGCGCAACGAAGAACGCGGCGCGGACATTGAGCGCAAAGATCGCGTCGAAATCCTCGACCGTGACATCCGCCAGATAAGCCGGCCGGTTCATGCCGGCATTGTTGACGAGAATCGCAAAAGGCTCGGCCTGCGCTATCGCGTTGCGCACCGCCTCGATATCGGTCACGTCGAGCACCAATGCATCGGCCTTGTCGCCACGCGCGCGGATTGCGGCGGCGGCATCCTCGATCTCGGATTTGGTGCGCGCGGCAAGCGTCACCTGCGCCCCGGCCGCGG
>JBASAH010000205.1:0-7290 GCA_049650505.1 Xanthobacteraceae bacterium | reverse complement strand
CTGCAGAGCCGAAACGACGCGCGCGATGCCGGCCGCAATCACGGCGTCGGCGCATGGTGGAGATTTGCCGTGATGCGAGCACGGTTCGAGCGTGACATAAAGCGTAGCGCCGCGTGCCGCCTCGCCGGCCCGGCGCAGGGCTTCGATTTCGGCGTGCGGCCGGCCGCTCGGCTGCGTCCAGCCACGGCCGCCGATTTCGCCGTTTTTCACGATGACCGCGCCGACCGCCGGATTCGGCCAGGTTCGACCGAGCCCGCGGCGACCCAGTGAAAGAGCAAGTGCCATGAAACGGCGGTCGCTCGTGGCCGTGTCCGCTACAACACTATCAGGCGCGCTCACTCGGCGGCCTCATCTCCCGACAATTCGGCAAGCGCGGCTTCAAAATCCTTCGCCTCGCGAAAATTGCGATAGACCGACGCGAACCGCACATAAGCAACATCGTCGAGATCACGCAGATGCGCGATGACCGTCTCGCCGATGGTTTCCGAAGAAACCTCGCTCTCGCCGATGCTTTCAAGCTCGCGCACGATTTTCGAGACCATCTGGTCAATGCGCTCGGGATCCACTGGGCGCTTGCGGAGCGCTATCTGCACCGAGCGCAAGAGCTTATCGCGATCGAATGGCACGCGCCGGCCGTTGCGCTTGATCACAATCAGTTCGCGCAATTGGACGCGCTCGAAGGTCGTGAAGCGGAAATTGCAGCTTAGGCAGACTCGGCGCCGCCGGATGACTGAAGAATCCTCGGTCGGCCGCGAATCCTTCACCTGGGTGTCGAGGCTCCCACAACTCGGACAGCGCATCCCTTAGCCCTCGTAGATTGGGAACCGGCCGACCAGACGTTTTACCTTTTCCGCCACCTGCTGCTCGGCCTGCGCGTCCTGTTCGGCACCGCTTTTTGCAAGCGCGTCCAACACTTCAGCGATCATATCGCCGATTTGCCGAAATTCGGCGATACCGAAGCCGCGCGTCGTGCCGGCCGGCGTTCCAAGCCGCACACCTGAAGTAATGGTCGGCTTCTGCGGATCAAAAGGAATGCCGTTCTTGTTGCAGGTGATGCGGGCACGGCCAAGAGCAGCTTCCGCCACTTTGCCGGTCAACCGCTTCTTGCGTAAATCGACCAGCATCAAATGGGTGTCAGTCCCGCCGGAGACGATGTCGAGGCCACAGGCCTTGAGCGTTTCGGCAAGCGCTCTCGCGTTCTCGACGACATTCTTCGCGTAAAGCCTGAACGACGGCCGCAGGGCTTCACCGAAGGCAACAGCTTTGGCAGCGATCACATGCATCAACGGCCCGCCCTGCATTCCCGGGAACACCGCTGCATTGAGCTTTTTCGCAAGCTCTTCATCATTACTGAGGATGGCCCCCCCGCGCGGCCCGCGCAGTGTCTTGTGCGTCGTCGTGGTGATGACGTGAGCGTGAGGAAGCGGGCTCGGATGCGCGCCGCCGGCGACCAACCCGGCAAAATGAGCCATGTCGACCACCAGATAAGCGCCGACCTCGTCGGCAATCTGGCGGAAGCGGCGAAAGTCGATGATGCGCGGATAGGCCGAGCCACCGGCGATGATCACCTTGGGCCGATGCTGTTTGGCCAGCGTCTCGACCTCATCCATGTCGATGAGATGATCATCGCGCCGGACGCTATAGGGCACGACTTTGAACCAGCGGCCTGAAAGGTTGACCGGCGAGCCGTGGGTAAGATGTCCGCCGGCGGCAAGGTTGAGGCCCATAAAGGTGTCGCCGGGCTGCATGAGCGCCATGAAAACTTCCGCATTGGCGGAAGCCCCGGAATGCGGCTGCACATTAGCGAAACTGCACCCGAACAGACGGCACGCCCGCTCGATCGCAAGGCGCTCGGCAATATCGACGAACTGACAGCCACCGTAATAGCGCTTTCCCGGCAGACCCTCGGCGTATTTGTTAGTAAGGACGGAACCCTGCGCCTCAAGCACGGCGCGGCTGACGATGTTCTCCGAGGCGATGAGTTCGATGTCGTCGCGTTGGCGGCCTAGTTCGAGCTTGATCGCTTCGGCAATTTCCGGATCGCTTTCAGAAAGCGTAGCCGAGAAGAAGTCCTCGTCTGCCGCTTTGGCATTGGGGGATACCGACATGCCGGCTCCTGGCGGAAAAAACGGTCCTTCGGCCGCTAAATACACCCCGGGCCGGGCTGATACCAGCGCACAGCCGCAAGGCATGGCATATTTCAGCGGATAACGCCGCTATATTTAGGGATCGCCGGCGATTGGCCGCAACCCGCGGCAACGATTAGAGCTTTGTCGTCGGCGGGATGGCCGGCGCGCCAAGCCCGTCGCGGCCATAAATGTCTTCGCGGAACTGCACGACGCCGTCGGCGCCCGACCAGGCCGTCACATAGACCCAGTGCAACGGCACTGGCTTGGCCAGCCGTGCTGCTTTTTGCTCGCCGGATTTGATGACGCGGTCGATGTCGGCCCCCGACCAGCCTTTGGTTTCAGCGAGAAGCCATGCAACCAAGTGGCGCACGTTCTGCACGCGTACACAACCCGATGAATGGAAACGGAAATCGTCGCCAAAGAGATTCTTCAGCGGCGTGTCATGCATATACACGCCATAGGCACTAGGAAAATTGATTCGAATTGAGCCCAGCGAATTTTGGCTGCCGGGGTCTTGCTTGAAGGTGTAGTTGGTTGCGTCCTCGGAGTACCAGTTGATCTGCGAAGGCTGCAGCTCGCGATGCGCCGCGTCGAGGATGCGAATATGGTTCTGTGTCAAATAATCGGGCTGGTCCTGCATTCGCGGAATCAGGTCCTTGCGCACGATCGAAGCCGGCACGGTCCAATACGGATTGAAATTGATTTCGATTATTTTGCTGTCGATATCGGGCGACGGACGATCGGGTTTGCCGACCACGCCGGTGTGACGCGACACCGCGACATCGTGCTCGATCGCCTCGATGCGCGCTGCGGGAATATTACACACCACATAGCGCGGACCGAGATTGCCGGAGAGCGTCTTTAATCGCTCGATGTTGACTTTTAACTGATCGCGCCTCGTCGCGGCCGGGACGTTCATAGCGTCGAACGTCGCCTCATGCACGGTGCCGTCGATGGTCAGGCCGTGCCGCGCCTGGAATCGCCGCACCGCCTGCTCGAGATAAGAGTCGTAGATGTCGTTCTCTACCGCACTCGCATTCGGATCGAGGTCGCCCGATATTGCTAGGCGCGAACGCAACTCGGCCACGCTCGAATGGCTAGTGCCACGCCGCAGTTCCAGGACCTTCGAAACTTCGGGCCAGCCGCCGCGCGCGACGATGCGGTCGTAAACTTCGACCGCGCGGCGTGTGGCGTCTGCTGTCCCTGGCGACAACATTGGAACTGTCGCTTTCGGCATGTGAACGGTGCGTGAGGCCTGATCGAATCCCTGGCCGAATTCGCCGTGATTGACGTCGCCGAGCAGCGCATCAAGCGCTCGATCGTCGGCCCATGCGGAGTCAATCCCGGCCACAATTGTCGCTACGCCAAGAAGGCGCTGCAGCACAGTGCGGCGGCAAAGCCCCGCTTGCTGCGAACGCGCTCGGTTGTGGGATCGAGTCATTGGACGCGTGTTTGTGCGAGCATTGCGGCTGAAATCAGCCAGCACCCCAAAAGCGCGCTAACATAAAGGCGCAGCAAGCGTCCGTGCAACTGGCGGCGCAAGAAAGGCCCCGGCGCTGCCGGGGCCTTTGCGCGGCGTCAGAACGTCCAGCCGTTACAGGCGATAAAGAATCTGGTCGGTCCAGAACCGTTCGAGGCGATGCAGCGCCTTGTTCAGCACGCCGAAGTCATCGGCATTGATGCCGCCCACCTGCTCCACCGTATGCATATGTTTTTCGTAAAGCGCGTCGACGGTGTCGCTTACGTCGCGGCCTTTGTCGGTCAGTTTGATGCGCACCGAACGCCGGTCGATGCGAGAACGCTGATGATCGAGGAATCCCATCTCGACAAGCTTCTTGAGATTATATGAGACGTTGGAGCCGAGATAATAACCGCGCGTGCGCAGCTCACCGGCCGTCAATTCCTTGTCGCCGATATTATAGAGCAGCAGTGCCTGGACGGAATTGATATCGGCGCGGCCGCGACGATCGAACTCGTCCTTGATCACGTCAAGCAAACGCCGATGCAGACGCTCTACCAACGTGAGTGCTTCGAGATAGTGCGGGCGGATGTGGTCGAAGCGCGCCTCATGCTCGGCGGGCTCGACCGTCTTGACGACGGTTTTCATAGTGACGCCTTTCCCAATGCAATTTCTTTTATCGCGACGGGCCCTGTTTTCCCGTCGTCGGCGTCAACCTAGCGGCAAGGGTCTAAGAGCAGTTTAAATAACACGCTAAAAAGAACGTATATTCGCGGCTTTTCTAGCTTAATTGCTGCTAAATATGCAGCGAATTTCGACACGCTTTATTCACCGCAATAATTCGCAATCTAGTCGGCTTTGATGTTGGCTTCCGCAATAATGCGGCTATAGGCATCATGCTGCTTGCGCAGATAGGCGGCGAAATCCGCACCGCAGACAGCGGCCGGAAACAGACCCTGAACGAGTAGCTTTTCCTTAACGCTGGCATCTTGCAGCGCCGTCGTGAACAAATGTTCGAGTTGCCCAATGGCGGGCTCGGGCGTGTTTGCCGGAGTGAAAGCGCCAAACCAGGCATCGACGTCGAAGTCCCGATAGCCCGACTCGGCGACCGTGGGAACGTCGGGCAATGGCTGCGCCCGCGTGCCGTTGCCAACCGCGAGAGCACGCAATTTTCCTGCTTTCAAATATTCCGACACGTTCGGATAGGTGCCGAACATCGACGTTACCTGCTGACCCAACACGGCATTGAGCGCCGGCGCATTGCCGGGATAAGGCACGAAGGTCATATCGACCTTGGCGGCACGCTTGAGCATTTCAAAACCGAGTTGGAAGCTACTCGCCGGGCCGATGCTCGCCATCGTGATTTTCCCCGGCTTGGCGCGGGCATCGTCGAGCAGTTCGGCGAGCGTTCGATAAGGCGAAGCACTGTTGATTACGATGACCGTCGGCGCGGTCACTAAATTACAGATCGGTGTAAAGCTGTTGATCGGATCGTAGTTCAGAGTTCGCAACAGCGGATCGATGAGGAACGGCGTCGAGACGACGAGAGCCGTGCTGCTGTCCGGCACGGCCCGCGCCACCGTTTCGGTTCCGACCGCGCCGCCCGCTCCCGGCCGATTTTCGACCACTATAGCGGGTCCGCCACTGCGTCCGACCTGTTCGGCAAACAGCCGCGCGACGATATCGGCGGCGCCGCCGGGTGCGTAGGGAACGACGAACCTGACGGTCTTCGCGATTTGCGCCCGCGCGTCGCGGTCACTTACGAGGACGATGTAGGCACCGGCAGTCGCCGCAACCGCCGCCACAAACAAGAAGCACCGTCCCACAAGTCTCATCGCAGTCCCCTCGCCCACCAGCGGCTCAATTCACGCCATCTTCGATGGCAGAAGCTAGGACGCATTGTGTCTTCGGGAAAGGTCAGCGGCCGCGCGATATTCGATTGACTAGACCTTGCCGCCCAACCATATAGCGCCGGCGCGTATTATTATTCCCGCAGTACGGTTGCGGGGGAGTGTCCCGAGTGGCAAAGGGGGCGGACTGTAAATCCGCTGGCTTACGCCTTCGTAGGTTCGAGTCCTACCTCCCCCACCATCCTGAAAATAAAAGAGAAATTACGCTGATGGTCTCTCAGTCAGAGGCGCTAAGGTTGCGTTTGGTTGCACGAAAATTACTGAGTGTTTTCAACGGTTGCCTCTTGCTCCAAAAGGCTCCATGCAACCAGACTGCAACCAGATGAGCGATCAGAACGACAAAATGATCTGGCGTCTCGCGAGCGATGGATGCGGATGCGCTGCCATCATTTCTATGAGTCGATCCGCTGCTTGTGGGCCCGCATTTCCACAGTGTTATCCACTAAATAAAACTTGCCATTGTAAGCCGCTACGGCGGGCACCAGTGCGTTTCGGTGTCATCCCGTAGGGGGATAGCGGCCACGCCGTATTTCTAAAATTTACCCGCAGCAAGACGCTACGGCGATCACTGGCGCAGCCTTATTTCATCCTAGCGGTTCACGCGTTGTGTACATCTCAACAGACAGTAAAAACTTGCTGCGCTGTACAAATTTTGGGAGCAAATAGTTGCTTCGCTAATTTTTAGGAGCGAAGCGCAATGTCCAAAAACTCCGAGCAAACAATCGCTGACGACTTGCTCGTCGGCGCGCACGAAATCGCCGCCTTCATCGGCAAGCTCGATGTGCGGCAAGTCTACTTTTACCAGAGGGAACTCGGCATCGGGCACCTTGGCGCTCAATTGATCGCTTCCAAGACCAAGCTGCGTGAGCGTCTCGCCTCGCTGCCGCAGTCACCGCGTCCCCGCAAAGCCAGCGCAAACCGCTGATGACGAGGGCATGACTAGGAGCCGCGCCGATGATTTTCCGCCGCATCTCACCGATGGTGCTCTATCACGTCACGGTCAGGGATCGCGTGGCGAGAATCCGGCGCGAGGGATTAAAGCCGCGTGTGCCGGGGAAGGTCTGGGGCAAATGCGATCCGTCAGTGACTAGGGGGAAACCTGTTGTGTGGCTTACCGCCGATCCGGCCTCATGGCGTCACGCCAAGCACCACAACAAATCATTGCGCAATCCAGATGGCGTGATGCTCACGATCCTAATCAACTGGACCGCGCCAAAACTGAAGCACTATCTATCGTGGCTCGATCCGCACAAGAAAGAGCACCTATTAGACCATCGCAACAATCCTGCGGCGTGGTTCGTTTATTTCGGCAGAATCTATCCGGGGCAGATTATCGCCGGACTCGAGCGGCCCAAGCGCAAGCGCCGATGATTTGAAGCCGCCGCCGATGATGGCGAAGGCTTGGCAATTCCGCCGCGAAATGTGACGCGCTGATTGCGCGACGTGCGGTCTAGAATCAGATAACCACTCAGGAACGAGAAAGACCCGGCGCTTGCTCAGGGCGTCCGGGTCTTTCTTTGAGATTTGATGATCGCTCAACCCTGCCAAGAGAAGGACGACCAATCACTATGACTGACCTACCCGATTCAAACGCCGAACGCAATCTAAAAACCCCCAGCGAACACAGGTTCCGATTCATGTTCATTGAACAGGTTGGACGCGGCGGCGAGTTCTCAGAACTTGCCATGCGAGTCGCAATCTATGTGTTTCAGTTGCGCGCCACATCACGCGGTCGAGAATTTCGTGTCGTGGGCGAACTCGCGGCGAAATGGCTTGGCGTCAGCCGTCCGAC
>JBASAH010000204.1:0-27809 GCA_049650505.1 Xanthobacteraceae bacterium | reverse complement strand
GCGGTCATGCTGCGTGGCCTAACGGGATAACTGCCGAATGTTGCCATAGGCGTTGCCAAACCGAGGTTTTTGGGTCTCGTCCTTGGTCGTCTAGTCCCACATAATCTATTGATATTCCTTGATGTATATGGCGCAACGCGCCGCGCCCCGGCGTCCGGCCAGTTGCCGGGGAGCCGATGTCGATCGAAGGTTGCGCGCGCACCTTAGGCGGTGAAGGCACAGGAGGGTGGGAAGTACGTCTTGTCCTTCGCTACCGTCTCGAGAAGGTGGAAGCTGCCTGCTTTAACCTCGTACAGGAACTCGCGTAGGAACGCCTGGTGATCGGCCTTGCGCAACGTCTTGTCGCCTTGCGGGAAGTCGTCGCCTTCCTTCATTTCCAGGCCCTCGAGCGCCTCGATCAGCTTGTCGGTGTCGTCGCGGCCGTCGAATTTCGACGCGACCATGGCGACCTTAATGGCGTTCATGGCCTCGTAGTTCGACTGCACGTAGCGATCGGGCAATGGCCCCGACGGGTCGACCTTCGCCAGTCGTGCTTTGGCTTCATCGAAGAACCGGTGCAGATAGGGAGTATCAAGCGGTCCCTGAAATACCGGGATGTAGCGATTGATGGCGATGAACCCTTCGATCTTGTTGCCGAGCGCCGGCAGATTGGTCGATTCGCAAATGGCGCCGTCGCCGGCCCATTTGTACTTTTTGGTAAGACCGAGGTCGTAGGCTTGATTGCCAATCGTCACGCCGTCTTTGCCGAAGAAGATGCCGAACAAGCCGTCGAAATTGCCGGAGATCTTCGACAAGAACGGTGTCATGTCGGCGGTGCCGAGTGGAATGCCCGTCGTTTCCACAACTTCACCACCCGCTTTCTTGATCTCCTGGGCGTAAGCGTCGCGCGTCGACTGGCCCCAAGAATAATCGGCATAAGCGATATGCCACTTCTTGCCTACGTAGTTGACGAGGTAGGGTGCGAACGCCACCGCTTGCGCCGGCGCGTAATCGTGCACCCGGAAGCTAACGCGGTTGCACTTGGTAGTGGTCAGCGTGGTATCGAGACAAACGCTGATCATGTTGACGATCTTGGCCTCCTGCCAAACCGGCATGCAGGCGAGACAAATGTTGGAGAGGAAGCCCCCGACATGGGCGTCGATATTGCTCTCCTGCACCATCTTTGAGGTCTTCTGCCGTGCGACGGCCGGCGAGCTCTCGTCGTCGGAAATGATCAATTCGACCGGCCGGCCATTAATGCCGCCAGTGCTATTGATGCGGTCGACTGCCATCTGCAATCCAACCACGGCGGTTTTGCCGCCGGCGGCGCCGGCGCCGGACAGCGGCTGCTCGGAACCGATCTTATAGGGCTTGGCGGCGCCGAACGCGGCCCGCCAGGGTTCAGGCACAAGCATCATGGCGCCGATCGCGCCGCCGCCCCAACCGACGAGCTGTCGGCGTGTGAGCTTGCCGTGATACCAGATGTCTTGCGCCCACTTCTCGTCCCTCCACTTCTCGGTCATTGGCTGTTCCTTCCTCTTGGAATTTCGTGCTTTCTGGATTTCGTCCTTCTGGAATTCGTCCGATTGTCCCTTAACGGGCTTTTTGGCGGGTGATTTTGGGCATTAGCAAACGCGATATTGCGCGGCGTTTCAACCGGATTCGGCTGCCGGCCGACGGGCGGGCAGCGCACAATCCGTGTAACATCGTCGCGCCGAAGGAGTTTTTCCGGCCCTGGTTGACGATAAAACGGGCAAAATACGATGATGGCAATCATGCAGGAGCAAACATTGGCAACAGCGAGCCCGCGCCGGGAAAAACCGGACGCACTGTCAACCGGCCGCGCCGCGCGGCTCGCAATTCGCCGTAACCAGCATGCCGGACCGACATCTGGCCTGGCGCCCGGCTTCGTTCAGGCCAATCTCGCCATCCTGCCGCAAGCGCTGGCGCCGGACTTCCTGCAGTTTTGCCAGCGCAATCCGAAGCCGTGTCCACTGCTCGGGGTCTCGGTTCCCGGCGATCCAGGTATTCCGGCATTGGCCGACGATCTCGACATTCGCACCGACTTGCCGCGCTATCGCGTTTGGCGCGACGGCGCACTGGTCGATGAGCCAAGCGACATCGCCAAATGGTGGCGCGACGATCTGGTCACGTTTGCGATTGGCTGTTCGTTCTCGTTTGAGCAGGCGCTGCTTGAGGCCGGGATCGAGCTGCGCCACATGACTTGCGACTGCACGGTGCCGATGTACCGTACCGCAGTCGAGACCACGGCCGCCGGTCCGTTCCACGGCCCGCTGGTGGTTTCGATGCGGCCGATGAAGCCCGCCGATGCCATTCGCGCCATCCAGATCACCACGCGCTTTCCTTCGGTGCATGGCGCGCCAGTGCATATCGGCAAACCAGAATCGATCGGCATCAAGGATCTAGCGCGGCCGGACTGGGGCGATGCGGTTCCGGTGCACGATGATGAGCTTCCAGTATTCTGGGCCTGCGGAGTGACGCCGCAGTCCGTGATCATGGCGGCGCGACCGGATTTCTGCATCACCCACTATCCCGGCGCCATGCTGGTGACGGACCGACGCAACACTGAATTTGCGATCATGTAGAGGCGAATGGCGAGCGGTGAATAGCGAATAGGAACTGGATTTCCGTTCGTCATTCGCTACGCGCAACCGAAAAATGCTCATCGATTTTCAGCAACATTACACGCCGCCGGAATTGCTCAAAGGCGAACCCGGCAAAGCAACGGCCGATCTCGACCGCGACGGCAATCCGCATTATCTGCTCAATCCGTTGCTTGCCGATCTCGGCGCGCATATCCGCGTGATGGATGCAGCCGGTATCGATGCCGGCGTGCTGACTTGCGGCGCCGGGTTTGATCAGCCGGACATTGCGGTTTGCCGCCTCATCAACGATCGACTGCGCGAAGCGGAGCAAGCGCATCCCGGCCGGTTCATTGGTTTGGCTCATGTGCCCGCACTTAAAGCTACGGAAGTGGCGGCCGAATTAAAGCGCTGCGCCGTCGAACTCGGCTTTCCCGGCGCCGTCATCGCCTCGGAATTGCAGGACTTGCCACTCGATGCCCAGGAGCTGCGGCCGTTTTGGAAAGCCTGCGCGGATCTTGGTGTTTACGTCTTCATCCATCCTTTGCCGCGCGTCATTCGCTGGTCGCGCATGGATGCCGACGATCTCGGTCGCGTGCTCGGCTGGGAATTTTCGTTGATGACAGCGGCGGTCCGCCTCATCAATTCCGGCCTGCTTGACGAACTGCCGACGCTGAAGATCCAATTCTCGCATTTTGCCGGCGGCATCGGCCGCTATCTCGGCCGTATCCGCGGCTTTCAAGCGCGCGATAAATGGGGCACCGCTGATCTCGCCCGACACGGTCGCCGGCCGCGTCAGCCGTTCGACCATTATCTCGATCACCGTTTGTATTACGATATCGCCGGCTGGGCCGGGCCGGACCACGCCGCCGAACTTGGCGGGCACTGGGTCCGCTTCGGTTTGCGGGAAATTGCACGCGCGCAGCTCGTGTTCGCCACCGACTATCCGCAGGCCGTGCGCGAGCCGGGCGAAGTCGCAGCGTATGTCGCCGCGGTGCGTGCGCTCGGCGAGGCCGGCCATGCAATCGCCAGTGGCGCGAATGCCGAGAAGCTCATTCCAGATTTGAAGCGGCGACTTGCTGCGCGTTCGTCTGCTGCCAAGGTGCCGGCGTGAACGACAAGCCGGCAGCGAACGAAACCACGTTCGATCCGGTCCGAGCCGGCTGGACCATGGTCAAGCCGATCGGCTTCGGCGAAGTGGTCGGCCCGATCTGGCGGCACGGCGATGCGCGATTTGGCTTCGTCGTCGAGCAAAAACATCTGAACTTTGCCGACATCGTGCATGGCGGCATGCTCACCACGCTCGCCGATCAGGCGATGGGCATGACCGCGCTGCGCGCCTCCGGCAACAAAGCGCACGCCACGATTGAATTAAATACCCAGTTCGTCGGCGCGGTGCGGCTCGGCGAATTCGTCGAGGCGCATTGCGAAGTGGTGCGGTTGACGCGCGCGATCATCTTCATGCAATGCAGGCTCGTGGTCGGCACACGCCCGGTGGCAAATGCAACGGGGATTTGGAAGATAAGAGGGGAGGGGTAGCACCTTTCTGAGATACGTATCCCGGGCGCAGCGCGCGTGCGGTGCGCTGCAGACCGGGTAACAAACTCGGAATTTGGGACAATCCTGGATCAGCGGTGCACCACTCCGTGCTGCGCCGCGTCCGGGGAAAAGACAATCCTACGTCCGAAACCTCTTCAGCGTGCCGCCCTTCATCACCGAACCGGGCAGCGGGTGGCCAACCACGTCTTCGGCAAGGCGCGCGCATTCGATCAGAGCGTCGAGATCGATCCCGGTCTTGATGCCGAGCTCATTGCACAGAAAAACAAGATCCTCCGTGCAGACGTTGCCGGCGGCGCCCTGATGGCCGGCGAATGGACAGCCGCCTAATCCGGCAACCGAGGAATCGAACCGCGTCACGCCCATTTCGAGTCCGGCATAGGCATTGGCGATCGCCATCCCGCGCGTGTCATGCAGATGCAGCGCGATGTCGAGCTCCGGCCAGCGCTCGCGCAAAGTGCCGACCGTGCGCTTGACGGCAAGCGGCGTCGCCCAGGCCATGGTGTCGGCAAGCGTGATGTATTTGAGCCGCACGGCGTGCTCCTGCGCCACGTCCAGGATTTGCTGCACCAGGGCGACGAGGCGGGAGACCGGAATGTCGCCCTCGAAATTGCAGCCGAATGCCGCCATGATGCTGCCGCGCTCGACCGGAACGCCTGCGGCTTTGTAGCCCCCGACGATAGCGTGCTGTTCGGCGAGTTGCTGGGCCGCGGTGCGGTTTTGGTTGCGCAGCAAAAAATTTTCGGAGGCTGAGAGCTGAATTGTCCCGGTATTGGTCAGGCGGCCGGAAAATTTCACTGCACGCTCGAAGCCTTTTTTGTTGAGCCAGAGCGCGGTGTAGGCGACGCCCGGCTTCGGCGTGACGCCGCGTACTACATCGTCGGCGTCGGCCATGCCGGGGACCGCTTTGGGATTGACAAAGGAGACGATCTGGATGCGGTCGAGCCCGGTTTGCGACAGGGAATCGATCAGCGCGACTTTGCGCGCGGTCGGGATCGGTCCTTTCTCAATCTGGAAGCCCTCGCGCGGGCCTTCCTCGGTAATGTGAACGGCGTTTGGTAGATCGCTCATGGTTGGCTCAATTGGCCTTCACGGCAACGACGCCACGCTTGCCGAGCGCCGCAATCTCGTTCGCACCAAGGCCAAGCTCGCCGAGAATCTCAGCCGTATGCTCACCGATCGCCGGCGCCTGCCGCTGCAGCGCGAAATCGTGGGCGCCGATCTCGATCGGCAGCCGCGGCAGCTTGGCGCGGAGACCATCGGCGAAGTCAATCTCCAGCATGCGGCCGCCGGCATTGAGCTGCGGATCGTCGAACAGATCGCCAGGCTTCGCCACTGGCGCGAACGGAATATCGATGCGGTCGAACAATTTGGCAAGTTCAGCCTGCTTATGCTGGGCGATGATGCTGGCTACGATCGGCCGCAGCGTGCCGCGCATCCGCACGCGATCTTCATTCGTCTTATACGCAGGGTCCTGCAAAAGGTCTTGCCGGGCGAACGCGCCGCAAAACCGCTGCCAGTGGCCGTCGCTGGTCAACCCGACAAAAATTTGCTCGCCATCGGCAGTGGCGAACGGCTCATAGATGCCCCAGGCGCCTTCCCGCGCCGGCATCGGCGGCAGCGGCCGCCCGGTGACCACCTCGCCGGCCATGTGCTGCATCATCAGGAACGCGGTCGACTCGAACAAAGCCGATTTGACCATTTGCCCACGCCCGGTGCGTTCGCGCTCGCGCAGCGCCGCCTGCACGCCGATCACCGCGAACATCCCGCCCATGATGTCGACCACCGACGATCCGGCACGCAGCGGCTGGCCGGGCGGTCCTGTCATATAAGCGAGCCCGGCCATGAACTGCACCACTTCGTCGAGCGCCGGGCGGTGCTCGTACGGCCCGCTGAGAAAGCCTTTGAGCGCGCAATAGATCAGCCGCGGATTTTTTTGCGCAAGATCGCTGAAACCGCAGCCGAGCCGGTCCATCGTGCCAGGCGCGAAGTTTTCCAGCACGACGTCGGCGTCTGCCACGAGCCGATAGAGGAGCGCGCGCCCTTCGTCGTTTTTCAGATCGACCGCGAAGCTGCGCTTGTTGCGGTTGAAGGTAGCAAAGAATCCGGCGGCGAAGCCGATGCGCCGCCGCGTCGGATCGCCATTTGCGGGTTCGATTTTGATCACGTCGGCGCCGAGATCGGCGAGGATCAAGCCCGCGCTCGGCCCCATGATGGTATGGGAGAATTCGAGCACGCGAATGCCGGCAAGAGGGAGGGCGGGGGCGGTTTTTTCGTGATCGTTCATGCCGTGCTCTTATCACCTCTCCCCGCGGTGCGGGGAGAGGGAGCGCGGCTACGCGCCCTTGGCGCGCGCCTCGTGAATCGCGCGCCACAGCCGCTCCGGCGTCGCCGGCAAATCGATATGCTTGATGCCGAGCACCGAGAGCGCGTCGACCAGAGCATTCGTCACTGCCGGCAGCGCGCCGACCGAGCCGGCTTCGCCAGCACCCTTGACGCCGAGCGGATTGGTCTTGGTCGGCACCGGATTGCTCTCGACATGAAAGCCGATCAGGTCGCTGGCGCGCGGCATGGGGTAATCCATGAACGAGCCGGTCAAGATCTGGCCCTGCTCGTCGAACCTGATGTCTTCCATCAGCACTTGCCCGACGCCCATAGCGATGCCGCCATCGACCTGCCCGTGCAGCAAGAGTGGATTGATGACCGTGCCGACGTCGTCGACCACGTTGTAGCCGACGATCTCGACCACGCCGGTTTCCTCGTCGATTTCGAGCTCGCAAACGTGTACGCCGTTGGGGTAGCTGGCGACGTGTCCGGTATAGATAGCCTTCTCGATCAGGCCCGGCTCCATGCCTTGCGGCAAATTCTTCGGCTCAAGCGACGCCTTAGCCACTTCTTTGATGCTCAGTGTCTGATTGGTCTTCTGGCTCGAAAATACGCCGTCGGCGAATTTGATGTCGCCGACCTCGACTTTGAGCATTTGGGCGGCGATCGCTTTGGCCTTGGCCTCAACCTTGTCGGCAGCAAGCGTGAAGGCCGACCCGGAAAATGCCGCCGAGCGTGAGCCGCCGGTGCCTTCAGCGAAGAATACCTGGTCGGTGTCGCCCTGGATATAAGTCACTTCGTTCGGATCGAGGCCGAGGCGGTCGCAGACGATCTGCTTGAACGCGGTTTCGTGGCCCTGGCCCTGATTGATGCTGCCGGAAAACATCGACACCGAACCGGTGCGGTCGAACCTGATCTCGGCACCCTCGAGGCCGGCCGGCGCCGAACGCTCGATCGTATTGGAAAAACCCAAGCCGCGTAGCTTTCCGTCCTTGCGCGCGCGAGCGCGACGCGCCTCAAAACCTTTCCAATCGGCGGCCTTGAGCGCGAGATCCATGTTCTTTTCGAATTCGCCGGAGTCATAGGTGAACGTGACGCTGGTTTTAAACGGCAGCGCGCTCGGCGGAATGGTGTTGCGCCGGCGCAGCTCAGCCGGATCGACGCCAAGTTGATCGGCGGCAAGATCGACCATGCGCTCGATGACGTAGCCCGATTCCGGCCGGCCATTGCCGCGATAGGGCCGCACCGGCTGGGTGTGCGTGAACACCGCGGTGGCCTCGATATGGGAAGCCGGCGTGCGGTAGACGCCCGCCAGCGTGCCGAGATTGCCGGTGAAAGCCGGCATGCCGGTCTGCAAATAGGCGCCGATCGCGGCGGTAACCCTGGCGCGGAAGCCGAGGAACGTGCCGTCTTTGTCGAGCGCGAGCTCCGCTTCGGTGACATTGTCGCGGCCTTGCGCGTCGCACAGAAAAGATTCCGAGCGTGTCGCCACCCATTTCACGGGGCGCCCAGTAAGCTTGGCGGCGCACAGCGTCAGCGCTACTTCGTTGTAGACGGCCGACTTCATGCCGAAGCTGCCGCCGATGTCGCCGCAGACCACGCGGATCTTGCTGTCGGGGACTTTCAGCACAAATTGCGACAGCTCGGTTTGAAACACATTGGTCCGCTGTAAGGTCGTGTAGATCGTGTAGCGGCCTTCGATCGGCTCGAATATGCCGATGCAGCCACGCGGCTCCATGGTCGCCGCCGTGACGCGATTGATGACGAAGCGATGCTTGACCACATGCGCGGCGCGCGCAAACGCCGCGTCGGTTGCTTCCTTGTTACCTTCGAGATGGACGAAGCCGATATTGTTGGGACAATCGTCCCATACCAACGGCGCCCCCGGGTTTGTAGCATCGCCGGTGGACGCGACCGCAGGCAGCGGCTCGTAATCGACCTCGATCAGCTCCGCGGCATCGATCGCCTGATAGTAATTTTCCGCAACGACGAAGGCGATGTAGTCGCCGATCATGCGCACGCGGTCCTCGGTCAGCGCCGGATAGCGCGGCCGATAGCCTGGCACGCCGTTGCGGCGCTGTAGTCCGCCGGGCACCGGCAGATCGCCGAAGCCGGCCGCCTTGTACTCGGCGCTGGTCAGCACCGCGAGCACGCCGGGCGTGCTCTTGGCTTTGGCAGTGTCGATCGAGCGGATGCGCGCATGGGCATGCGGCGAGCGCAGCACATAGCCGAAGGCCATGCCGGGAAACACCATGTCAGCGACATAGCGTCCATGGCCCTTAACCAGCCGCGGATCTTCGAATCGCGGAACGGGCTGGCCTATCGCGAATTCACCCATCAGAATTCACCCATTACTTGCCTCGCGCCGTGGCGTCTTGGAATACCGATTGAGGAAGATGCCCGGAGCATCGGAGGAACAAAGGTCTTACAATGCCGCCGCAGGGCCTTCAATCGGGCGCGGCGAGGGGTTACGTTAGCCTGATAGGCAAGTAATCCGCTCGTCCCCGCACAACCGGGGCCCCAGTACAACCCAATCTGGATTCCCGCTTGCGCGGGAATGAGCGCAAGGAGCGCTGGCGCGTGATACAAGATTCTCCGCAGAGCTTGGCCACTCCGCCGGCGCAGACATTCGAAGCTGCGTTGGACGAGCGCGCGCAGGTTATGGCCGATGCCTGCACCCGTTGCGGCAAATGCGTTGAGGTTTGCCCGGTCACCAGGCCAGGCGGGCTCACGCCGGACGAGCTACAAAATCCCGCCGCAGTCATTGGCGGCATCATTGATATTGTGCGTACCGGCCAAGGCAATGAAGCCGCGCGCAAATGGGCCAATGCCTGCATTCTCTCCGGCGAATGCATCAAGGCCTGCGACTATGCCGTCAATCCGCGCTTTCTGTTGTACATGGCGCGGGTGCAGATGGCGCGCAGGTCCGACGCGGCGATACAGCGCAAAAATGGCGTCGACGGTTTTCGCAAAGTCGCGCGTGAGGTCACGCATCTGTCGCGCATTCAGCTCGATGATGCACTGCTGCAACGCTTGGGGCAGGGCGCCAAGCAGCCGACTAGCACAGAGCCGCCGGATTTCGTCTTTTACACCGGCTGCAACGTACTCAAGACGCCGCACATTGCGCTCCTCGCCCTCGACATCATGGATGCGCTCTGCGTCACCTATGAGGTGATGGGCGGACCGACGCATTGCTGCGGCATCGTACAGATGCGCGCCGGCGACGTTGCGACATCCGGCCGTGTTGCCGAAGGCACGCTCGACAAGCTCGCGCGCAGCAAAAGCGGCCAGGTGCTGTCATGGTGCCCATCCTGCCAAGTGCAGTTCGCCGAGACGACGCTGCCGACGATCGAGAAGACGCGCGGCGCGCGGCCGTTCGAAATGACGCCGTTCACGTTGTTCATTCATAAAAATCTCGACCGGCTGCGGCCGCTCCTGCGCGAGCGCGTGCCGATGCGCGTCGCGTTGCACCGCCATCCTGGCATCCATGGCGTTGTCGAAGCGGCCGAGGCGATTTTGCGCGCTGTGCCGGGCGTTGAAATCGTCGATCTGCACCAGCCGGCGGTCGGATTACAGGCCAACAGCATTCGCGTGCTGCCGGCCTATCGCCGGCAATTGCAGGAGGAAGAATTGCAGGCCGCGGCGGCGGCCGGCGTCGATGCTCTGGTCGCGGTCTACCATTCCGATCACCGCGAATTATGCGCGCATGAGCGCGACTGGCCGTTTCGCATCTTGAATATGTACGAGATCGTCGGCGCCAGCATGGGCTTGCAGCGCGACGATCATTTCAAGCAGCTGAAGATGATGCAGGACGCCGACGTTATCCTCACCGACTGCCGCGATCTCATCGAACAGCATGGGCTTGATGTTGAGACCACACGTGCGGCGATCCGGGCGATGCTCGACGAGCAGCCGGCGCCGCTACGGGGTGCGCGGTAGAGTCGGAACACCACTAGAGGCGCGCTGGTTCAGTTCTTATAGTCGGACTCTGTCCGATCGAGCATGCGCTTGAGCGCATCGAAGTGCCGCTGCGCCGGGCTGGGGCCGTCATAGAAGCTGGCGCCGCCAATCTCCCGCTTGGTCTTTTCGACCACAGCAGGCGGCAGCTCTTTCAAACGCTGGCCCGTCCACATGGCGTAGATTTGCACCTGCGCGGCGCGTTCAAGGTAGTAGAGTCGATCATAGGCCTCAGCGACGGTGAGGCCGAGCGTGGTGACGCCATGATTGGCCATGAATAAAACGCCCTTATTGCCGATGACCCTGGCGAGTCGCTCGCCTTCGGCAGGGTCGAATGCAGGACCGGTATATTCGTCGTCATAGGCGATCATGTCGCTTAAGCCGACTTCGGTCTGGCCGATTTCCTTGATGCGCGGATCTTCCAGGCGCGTAAGCGCGCTGGCATAGGGCATGTGGGTGTGAAACACCGCCGCCGCTTGCGGCAGCGCCTTATGAATCGGTGCGTGTATGCAGTAGCAGGAACGCTCAACGTCACCGGCGCCGCGCTTGACTTTGCCGTCGGCTATACCGACCTCCATCAGCGACGAGGCGGTTACTTCGCACCAATGCATGCCGAACGGGATCTGGTAATAGACGTCGCTCCGACCCGGAACGGTAAGCGTGAGATGGTTGAAAATTCCCTCGCTAAAACCCTGCCTAAAGGCGAGCCGGTGCGCCGCTGCAAGATCAATGCGCGCCTGCCATTCCTCGGCGCTGCATTGCAAACTGTTTGGCGAAACCCTGATCTGCATTGATGCGTTCCTCCGCTGTCCACTCCAGCACAAAATTGCCGAGCTGTCAGCCGAGGCCGCGGGCAGCGCCATCTGAGCGAGGTGCGCGTCGCTGTTACGGCAGCTCGATACGCTTGAGCCATTCCAAGCCGAGGCGACCCTCGCCGAGGATGAGACGCACAGAGCCGCTGTCCGCCATCGCTTGGAGGTCCTTCTGCGGCGTATCGATTGCGGTGACTGGAACGCGCAGACGATCATACACGTCACGCGGCGTGTTGAGCTCAACGACTGCGCGCGAGGGGGGCCACGCGCGCATCGCGACATAATACGTGCGACGGGCTGGATCGCTGTGGCGCGTGGTGTGCTTGGCGACGACCGCCACGTCCCTGGCGATCACTGGTGTGTTGTAGCCGTTGGCGATGCCGGCAAGCCCGAGCAACAGAAACGACATGCACAAACCGTAACCGGCGCGGAATACTAGTTTAAGCTGTTGCGGCATCCCGCGGGGAAAGTCGTCGTTGCCATAGATGGCGAAGCTCGCCAAAAACCAGAACACAATGCTGGCGAGCCCGCCGATATAGATTGTGCGATCCTGGATAAGGAATGGATAGTAGTTGATCGTAACCAGGCCGATTACCGGGCCGCCAAAAATTATCAGGCTTTGCCAGACGATCGAGATTATTTGCGGCCAAAATGGCTTGTCGGGATCGAGTGCGAAGGGGCTCCGCCCTTCCGGACGCCACCAAACTTGTTCGCTACTGGACATCTGGTTTTCCATGCTGTCGGTCTCCCCGGATTACCGCGTGCGCGTAAATGGAACATTTATGACATAAAGCGGAATGCACGCAATGCAGCCTGCATTCCCGTCGGGGAACCGGTCCAGCGCGCTTCACGTTGAGCCAATACTCGGCCCGACGATGCCGGGGCTTATGATGAAAGCGGACGCGATGAAAAACGCGTGGCTCCTGATCAAGACGACGATCGAGAACTGGATCGCGCATAAGGATGCGCGGCAGGGGGCAGCGCTTGCCTATTATTCGGTCTTTTCCGTCGGTCCGCTGATGGTCATCGCGATTGCGATCGCCGGCTTCGTATTCGGTGAAGAAGCCGCACGCGGCGAAGTGCAGGTGCAGCTTTCCGGCATGGTCGGCCAGACCACGGCGGCGGCGATCGACAGCATGCTCGCTGGAGCAAACAAGCCGCAGCAGGGCCTGCTCGCCACCGCGATCGGCACTGCGGTTCTGTTGTTCAGCGCGCTTGGCGTCGTCGTGCAGCTTAAGGACGCCTTCAATACCGTGTGGGAGGTGGACGAAACAAAAGTCAGTGGCGTCTGGCAATTCATCCGCACGTATCTAATCTCGCTGGCGGCAGTGATTGGATTTGGTTTTCTGCTCCTGGTATCGCTCTTGTTCACCACCGCATTATCGGCCGCCGGGCAATTTGTTGGCGCTCAATTGCCGCAGACCGCGCTCCAAAGCGCCGGTTCGCTCATTTCGTTTACGGCCATCACCGCAATGTTCGCCATGATGTTCAAATGGCTGCCCGATACTGAGGTGGAGTGGCGCGATGTCTGGCTCGGCGCCGCTATCACCGCCGCGCTGTTCGAGCTCGGCAAATTGGTGATCGGCATCTATGTGGGCAAGCTGGCGCTCGCTTCCACCTATGGCGCCGCCGCCTCGCTCGTGATCCTGTTGATCTGGGTCTATTACTCGTCGCAAATCGTGCTGTTAGGCGCGGAGTTCACGCACTGCTATGCGAGCCGCTATCGCGCGCGCGAACTGCCGTCGCACGCGCCGCCGGAAAGCTTGTCCGGGCCGCGGCTTGATAAGTCGGCAGCCTGACCAGCACACCCGCTGTCGGGCGCCTTCAATCCATTTGGATATTGGCGTCCTTGATCATCTTTCCCCACAGCGCGAGCTGAGCCTTGATGAAGTCGCCCAGCTCTTCCGGCGTTGAGGAAAAACCCTCAAAGCCGACATTCTTGAACCTGGCCTGCACCTCCGGACTGTCGATAATCTTGCGCAGCGCGCCATTGAGCTTGTTAACGACTTCCGGCGGCGTGCCGGCCGGCGCGACGAGGCCGGCCCAAGTGTCGAGATTGAATCCTTTGATGCCGGCCTCGTCCATGGTCGGCAGATCCGGGAACAGCGTGCTGCGCCGGATGCGCGACACGGCCAGCGGGCGCAATGTTCCGGCATTGACGTGCGGCATGGCGGTCGTGAAATCGGCGAGCATCATTGATACACGGCCGCCGATAATGTCCTCCAGCGCGGGCGGCGTGCTTTTGTAAGGCACGTGCAGCAGGCTAATTCCGCTGGTGTGCTTGATGGTCTCGAGCGCGACGACGCCGGCGGTGTTGCCGCTGGCAAAGGTCAGCTTGCCAGGATTGGCTTTGGCATAGTCGATCATCTCTTGGACTGTATGGATCGGCAGCGTCGGATCAACGACCAGCATCAGGGTAAAGCTGCCGACCCGCGTGATCGGCACAAAATCCTTCACCGGATCGTAGTTCACGTCCTTATGTAGATAAGGATCGGCCGAGAGCGGCGAATTGGTTCCCATCAATAGCGTATAGCCATCCGCCAGTTGATGATGAACGTAAAGCGCGGCAAGCGCGCCGTCTGCCCCCGGACGGTCCTCGACGATCACCGGCTGGCCAAGTGCCGGGCCAAGCTGGTTGGCGATGATGCGGCAGATGGTGTCGCTGGCGCTGCCAGGCCCGAAGACGGCCACCAGGGTGACCGGGCGCGAAGGATAATTGTCGGCGTAAAGGGCGGCGCTGAATAGAGCAGCGGCGGCGGAGACGACAACGAGGAGCAATTTTCTCATGCTGCTTCTCCTATGCGTGCGGTCGGCGCAGGTTGCATATCTTCATATGCGCGGCGGGCATGGTTTGACGTGACCGCACCCGTGGTTTCGAGCATAGCAGATTACACGCAAGCTTTGGCCGCTTCGCTTTGGCGCACCGGGCTTTTGAGGCCCGAGCCCTCTCGCGTTAGGGCAGCGCGAGCATTCCACTCCAGAATTGGTGGGAAGCGCCGACTTCGACATCGTATTTGCGCACGAAGCTAAGCCTGCCGTCCTCGGCGATCCGGAAAGCCATCATTCCCGCCGGCAAGCTGGCGCCGTCGCGCCGCGGCATCGGCATGATACTGGCGGCAACCAGAAGCCGACCGCTCGCGTCGATGCCGAAGGTACGCAACTGAACGCCGCGGCCGTCGATGTGCTGGATCGGCTTGGGCTCGCCGCTATTCTGATCGATGGCGTACGCAACCACATTGTTTTCGCCGCCCTCCGAAATTTCTCTGCCGCCGCCATCAGCCGCCGGAAACGTCCGGTTCGTCAGGTAGACGAATTTACCGTTGCGATCGACATGGATCGGTCCCGCGCCCTGACTTGCCGGCGTCTTGGGATTCGACAAAGTGTCCTTCACAAAGAGCGGGTCCCGCGCGAGGCCGGTGGCGTCGTCGAGCGCATAGACATAGAGCTTGTTCTGGCGCTCGATCGAGACAAAGACCCATGACTTTGTAGGGTGAAAGTCGAGATGGCGCGGGCCGAAGCCGCAACCGTTGCCGGGCGCGATGGACGCCAAGTTTTTCAACACGCCATTCTCAAATGCGAATGCCTTGATCGCGCCAGGATCCTCCGGCTTGTTTGCTGTCGCGTGGTTGCCGCGCGTCACCAGCACGACGCAGCGATTCGACGGCGTCGCCAGGATCTGATGCGCATAGATGCCGGTGTCGAGATCCGGCTGCTGCCTCACAGGCGCGCCGATGCTGCCATCGGCGGCAAGGCGATGCACGGTCAGACCGCTCGGATTGTTATAAGCCGTGAGCAGGTAGCTGCCGCTCCGATCGACACTGGTATGGATGGGCCGCGACGGCAGCGCTGCGGGTTCGCCATACGGGCGCAAGCCGCCGGTTGTCGGATCGATAAGGAAGGCATTGGCAAAATGCTTGTCGCCGGGAATGCCGGGGCCGCCGTTACTGGAAACGATATAAAGAAAGCGCCGCGACGGATGCGGCCAGGCATATTGGATGTTTGCCGGAGCCGTGATCGCACCGCGCTCGCGTAGCTCCGCGCCGTCGGCATCGACATCGAACAGTTTCAAGAGCGATCCGACGCTCGCGTAGTAGACAGTTTTCGGATTGGCGGCAGTCATAGGCGTAATCTCGAATTCGGGTATCGTTTCCGCCGCGGTGGCCGATAGGTCAGCAGTGATCAGGGCCGATTAGATAAATCGACCGGCATGCACAAAGATCAGATCGGCACGATCTCGTCCATGGTGACGCGCGCCGGCGCCAGCGCGGCCACGAGCTTTGGAAGCTTTTCGCGGTCGCAGAAGGCCGGAATTACGGTCTGCGCTTTTACGTTCCGCACCAGGGTCACCGTGTCGGATAGGCGCGGATGGACATTCCAGCGCATGGTCTGCGCGCGTCCGCTTTTGATTAAGCGCTCCGCCGGCGTGCTGGGATTGATGTAGCCGGTGAAGAGGATCGCGACTTCGCCTGAGCGCTCGAATTCCGGCAGCAAGCGTGCCGTCGCGCCGGACGCGCCATCGGCCGATGCAGCGATCATCACGCCGCGCGGGGTTTCAATCGGCTGCGCGATTTGAGCGAGCCGCTTAATCTCTTGAACAAGATCACCACGGATCGAAACCTTGGCAGCATCGGCAAGCTGCCGCAGTGCTTTCCGCATGGCCTCGTCGATGAAAATATCGCGCAAGCCGTGCCGCATCAGCTCGAGCGCGATCTCCGGCCCGCGGCCGTTGGCCGGCACCGGCAACAGTAGCGGTCCTTTGTCGAGATGGGTTGCAAGCTCGCTCCAGCATTCCGCGAATGGTCTTTGGTAATCGCCATAAGAGCAATCGATCAGCGCGGTGGCGGCCGCGTGCGCCGGCGGATCGTAGGCATAAAGGACCGACTCCGCCGAATAGTCGCCAGTGTAAATAAACCCATTGCCGATCGCGAAATTGAGCCAGACGCCGCCGGGCGCATGGCCGTTGCGTCCAGTCTCGAGCGTAATCCCAAGGACCTCGCTCGTCCCACGGACCGGCAGCGTCCGCGTGGTGAGTCCGTCGGGCAGCGCGCCGACGACGACTTCGGTTGCGTAGACCGGCGGATTACCAAGCTTCGCCAAAAGCGACAGTCCGCCGATATGGTCCTTGTGGCCGTGGCTGAGGATCAGCGCGTCCGCTGGTGCGATTGCGGCGACATCGGGCAGGTGTCCGGGCGGCGGGCCCTCGCCGAGGTCAAGCACAAGGCGTCTGCCCTGCGCTTCGATCGCGAAGCATGCCGGACCCTTTTTGCCAACACCGGAAATAAGCCGCAGCAGAGGCCGATTCTGGTCCATTATTTTTCAATTCAATTCATTAGGCCGCGGTCACCCCGCGCAGATTGACAAGCCTGTGCAGCACCCCTAATCAACCGCGAGCTTAGGAAACCGTGCCATGAAAGTCCGCAATTCACTTAAATCGCTGCGCGGCCGGCATCGCGACAACCGTATCGTCCGGCGCAAAGGCCGCGTCTATGTGATCAACAAGACGCAGCGTCGGTTCAAGGCCCGCCAAGGTTAATCGTCCGGCTGGCTAATCGTCGAGAGCCGGCTTTCCGCCGCATTTCGAGCAGTTTTACCGCTTGCCGTGCCGCCGCGGACGAATAGATTTACGGTATGAACCTACGATTCCCGGTTCTCGTTGCCGCGGCACTGGCGATCGCGACACATTCACAGCTTATTGCATCGGTTTGGGCGCAAGCGCAAAGCCCACGCGACTGGCCGTCGCCGCCGTCTGAGCCGCTGCAGGGCGGACGCGGCGGTTCGACGTTCAGTCTCGATACCCTGTTCAATGCGTTGAAAATTGCGCCGGACGAGGCGACCGCCAAGGCGATTGAGGATCGCATCTGGGCGATCTGGATATCGTCCGGCAGCGATACCTGTAATCTTCTGATGAGCCGCGTGAAGGATGCCACGGACGAGCGGGACTACGATCTGGCGATCAAGCTTCTGGACGCGATCGTCACGATCAAACCCGATTATGTCGAAGCCTGGAATCGGCGCGCGACTCTGCGCTACATCAAACATGATTACGGGCTCGCGCTCGCCGACATTCGTGAGGTGCTGGCGCGCGAACCGCGCCATTTCGGCGCCCTTGCCGGTCTCGGGCTGATCCTGCAAGACATCGGCGACGACAAGCACGCGCTACAAGCTTATCAGGCAGCACTGGCAATCGATCCGCATCTGCGCAATCTGTCGGACGTCGTCAAAACGCTGCGCGAGAAGGTCGAGGGGCGCGACATCTGATCAAAGTTTCTCACTCCAGCCGCGGCGTGATTGCGATCGCCGCGCGCTCCGCATCTATTTTCCCAAAAATCCGATGATGAAAGCGCAATGAGCATGGACGAGGATAAACGCGTTATCCGCGAACTGGTGGAGAACTGGGCGGTTTGGCGCGATGCACGGCTGTGGGATCGTTTCCGCACGGTTTGGCATGACGACGGGCGCATGATGGCAACCTGGTTTCAAGGCAGCTTCGAGGAGTTCATCAAAGCAAACCATGACGGCTGGGCGCGCGGCGTGCGCATCCTGCATTTTCTCGGCGGTAGCGCCATCGAAGTCGCCGGCGCGCGCGCGATCGCGCAAACTAAGATGACGATCTCGCAGCGCGCCCCGGTGGACGACGTCATCTGTGACGTCGTCTGCACTGGGCGCTTTTACGATTTTTTCGAAAAACGCGACGGCCGTTGGGGCCTGGTGCTGCGCCGGCTGGTTTACGAAAAGGACCGTCTCGATCCGGTCGATCCGTCGGCCAAGCTCGCTCTCGATCGGACGCTGCTCGAGCGTTTTCCGGAGGGCTATCGGCACCTTGCTTATTTGCAGACCAAGATCGGCTACAAAGTCAAAACCGACATGGCGGGCCTCGAAGGGCCGGACCTGGACGCGCTCTATTCACAGGGCGCCCGCTGGCTCAAGGGCGAAGCGCTGTAATGGTTCTCCTCCCCCGTTTTCGCGGGGGGAGGATTACAAGAGATGCACACGCTCACCGTCATCGCCGTCGTTCTCGCCGTCGGCGCGCTTGTCACCCTTATTGGCGCACGGCTGATCGGCCGGGCGCACCCGCCGCGCGGGCGCTTCGTCAAAGTTCGGCGCTTGCGCCAGCACGTCGTCGAACTGGGCGAAGCTCGCCCGGGCGCGCCGCCGATCGTTCTTATCCATGGCGCCGGCTGCAATCTCGAAGACATGCGGCTGGCGCTGGGTGAGCGTCTTGCCGCCCGCCACCGGGTTATTTTGATCGACCGCCCGGGAATGGGATGGAGCAAACGAAAGAGCCGTGCCGGCAGTTCGCCGCGCTACCAAGCGGCAATTCTACGCGAGATATTGGAGCGGCTCGGGGTCGAGCGGGCAATCATCGTCGGCCATTCCTGGGGCGGTGCGCTGGCGGCGAATTTCGCCCTTGATCATTCCGATCGCGCGGCGGCGCTGGCTTTGCTCGCCCCGCCGCTTTATCCGTTTGCCCGCGGGACGACCTGGCTCTACACGCTATTCGCCACCCCGGTCCTCGGCTGGATCTATGCACGCACGCTGGCGCTGCCGCTCGGCTTGCCTTTCATCGGGCTCGGTATGGCCTCGGCCTTCCTGCCGCAGTTGCCGCCATCTCATTATCTCAAGCGCTCGGCCGGACTGCTTTTACTGCGGCCGTCGACGTTTCTCGCCAACGCGCGGGATGTAGCCGATCTCGCCAGCAATCTCGAGCCGCAGGTCGCCCGCTATCCCGAACTTGCCATGCCGGAGGTTGCCATGCCCATCGTCGTTGTGAGCGGCAACATGGATTTTGTTGTCGCGCCGCAGCCGCATGCCGTTGCCTTCGCTGCGGCTGTGCCGCGCGCCAGGCTGGTCATGCTCCCGGGCATCGGCCACATGCTGCATCACGCGGCAACGGATCGGGTCGTTGCGGAAATCGAGGGACTTGCGACAATGATAGTCTCGCCGCAGAGGTGATGGATGTAATGCCGCCATGGAATTGAGCCTGTGGGACTTGGGCGTGTGGGAATTGAGTGTGCGCGCATTGAAGATGCGGCTTGGGATCGCACTTCGCAGTGTTAAAGCGCCCGACGCGGGCCTAGCCGCGGATCGGCCCTGATGGCCGCCTATATCCAAGCGCGCGGCGTCAATCTGACGTTTCGGCCGCCGAACCGGGCCCCCGTTTCCGCGCTCGATGGCTTCGATATCGACGTCGAGGAAGGCGAATTTTTATCGATCCTCGGACCGTCCGGCTGCGGCAAAAGCACCTTCCTCAATATCCTTCTCGGCCTGCTCAAGCCCGATTCCGGCGAAGTGCTGATGCATGGCAAAAAGATTACCGGGCCCGCCAGCGATCGCGCCATGGTTTTTCAGGAATTTGGGCTGCTGCCGTGGCGCACGGTGCAAAATAATATCGAGCTTGGGCTCGAACTGAAGCGGACCTCTGCGGCGAAGCGTCGTGTCGTCGCTGAACGGCTTGTCTCGCTGGTAGGGCTTGGCGGGTTCGAAAATCATTATCCACACGAATTATCGGGTGGCATGAAGCAGCGGGTCGGACTGGCGCGCGCTTTGGCGACCGATCCCGACGTGCTGCTGATGGACGAACCGTTCGCCGCGCTTGATGCGCAAACCCGCGACCTGATGCAGGTCGAGCTCTTGCGCATCTGGCGCGAGGCGCGCAAGACGGTGTTGTTCGTCACGCACCAGATCGACGAGGCAATCTACCTTTCCGACCGCGTGATGGTCATGAGCAAGCGTCCGGGGCGAGCCAAAAAGTCGTTCATCGTCGAGCTGACGCGGCCGCGTGAATATGAGATGCGGGTGACGCCGGAATTCAACGATCTCAAGCTTGAAATTTGGAACACGCTCAAAGACGAAATCGTGGTTTAGGATCGTGGCAGCGCAAGATTTACCTCACGCGAGCTTTATCGAACGCTATCGCAACGCGGTATGGGGCGGCCTTGCCGTACTATTATTTTTCGTCGCGTGGCAGGCGCTATTTTTGCTTGTGCCGTTCAACCCGCTCTTCATCACCAAGCCGAGCCTGATCGCGGCGGGCTACGTCGATCTCCTCGAAAGCGGCGATTTGCTTCACGATCTGGCCGTGAGCGCCGTTCCCTTTTTCCTCGGCTTGTTCGCGGCGGTGATCGTTGGCGTGCCGCTCGGCATTGTCATGGGCTGGCGCGTGCGAATAGGCTATGCGCTCGATCCTCTGATGACCGTGTTTTATGCGAGCCCGCTGGTCGCGCTGGCTCCCTTATTGGTGATTTTCTTTGGTGTCGGCACAGCGGGAAAGACGATCATCGTATTTTCCCTCGCCGTCTTTCCATTCATCTTCAATGTCTCGTCGGGGGTGCGTGCCGTCGACCGCCTCCTCGTCAATGTCGTGCGTTCGCTGGGCGGTCGCGAGCGCGACATTTATTTGAAGATCCTTTTTCCAAGCGTGCTGCCCTATATCGTCGCCGGCGCGCGCATCGCGGTTGGTCGTGCCCTGATCGGCGTTCTGGTCGGCGAGTTCTTCGCCGCATCCGAAGGCATCGGCCACGCCATTTCGCGCTTCGGTGACATCTTTGCCATCGACCGCATGTTCGCCTGCATTCTCACGGTGATGGTCATCGCCGTGATGCTGACCGAAGGCATTCGCTGGGCGGAGCGTGCCGCGTTCCCGTGGCGTGTCGGACGATAAAAGATGGCCGCGACTCAAGCCCTTGATCTCGATCTCGGCGCAGTTGGCTCGGCGCGCGTCGCGACGTCAGCGTTCAAGCAGCGCGCCGAGTCGATGGCGCTCGGGACCGCGGTCATCGTTCTTCTGCTGATCATTTGGGAATTGCTGCCGTATTTCGTGCCGATGAAGCAGGGCACGAGGCTGTTCTTCACCGTTCCCAGCCGGATCCTCGCCACGCTCTGGCAGATGTTTACTAGTGGTTCGATCTGGGCGCCGCTTGGGGTGAGCGCCACCGCATTCGCAATCGGGCTTGCCTTGGCCATCGCCGCGGGCCTGCCGCTCGGGATCCTGCTCGGCCGATCGAGCACGCTAAACGCAATGTTCGATCCGTTCATCACCGCTTTCAACGCGACCCCGCGCTTGGTTTTCTTGCCTTTACTGATGCTGTGGCTCGGCATCGGGTTGTGGTCGAAAGTCGCCATCGTGTTTCTTGGGGCTTTATTTCCGCTCTTGATCAATACACACGAAGGCGTGCGTAACGCGGATAAGCTTCTGATCAATGTTGTGCGATCGTTCGGCGCAAACGAGTGGGACGTCGCGCGGCTCGTCGTCATACCCAATTCGCTGCCGTTTATCGTCGTCGGACTGCGCCTTGCAATCGGTCGCGCGATTCTCGGCGTTGTAGTCGCTGAATTTTTTGGTGCGCAGGACGGACTCGGCGTGCTCATGGTGCGCGCCGCAAGCAGCTTCAATGTCGATGTCGTGTTCGCCGGGTTGATTATCTTTGCCGCGCTGTCGCTGATTATGACCGGATTGGTCAAGCTCGTTGAGGAGCGGATGAACCGCTGGCGGCCGCAGCGCGCCGCCGAGTGAATGAGCCGCAGCGCGAACGGCTGCTTCAATTCGATTTCGCTGGCGGAATGATCATAGCCGGTGTGTAATTCATTTCCTTTAGCGTCGCCTCGAGCAATGTGCGGACCAAAAACTGCTCGGGATCGGGCAGCGGTTTGTCCTGCGGCCACTGCCGCGCGGCGATCATGGTGAGCCGGCGTGATTCCAGCAGTTCACGAAACAAATCCGGCGGCACCTCGGCGCCGAATGAATCGTGGAGCTGATCCCAGATAAGGGCTGCCTCCTCGTCGGATTTGATACTGCCGATGTGATGCTCCATCACCTTGATTGAGCCTTCTTTGTTGGTGCGGAAATACATGACCGCCTTGGCAATGGCGCGAATGATTTTCTTCGCCGTGTCCGGATGTTGCTCGACGAGGCTTTGCATGCACCAGACCGTGCCGCCAGCCCTCGGGATATAATCGCCGGTGCGCAGCAATATTTTCAGGCCGGCCTTCTCGGCGACCACGGCGTGGGGGATGGATAGCGACGCGCCCTGAATGTCGTTGTTGACCATGGCGGCGATGCGCTCGGGCTCACCTTGAAACGAGATCACCTTGTAATCCTTGCCAGAATCCATCTGATAGAAACGGTGAAGAACCGCTTGTGCCTCGTCGTAATCGGCACCGCCAGGTCGGCCCAAGCCCAGCGTTTTGCCTTTGAGGTCTGCCGGACTGCTGATGTCTTGCCGCGTCGTCACCGTCCATTGTGATTTGAGCGATTCGCCGACGATGTACATGATCTTGGCGCCACTCAGCGCCGCTTGTGCGCCGCCCGATGGGATCGGAGCGCAATCGAGATTGCCGGAAATCACCGCGGACACCATGGAGCTCGCCGGCAATTCCACCAGCGTGGCGTCCAGGCCTTCTGCTTTGAAGAAATCTTGATCGAGCGCGACATAGGTCGGAATGTGGAAGCCGTCACCGCCGATCACTTTTCCCATCGTCAGCTTGGTTTGCGCGCTGGCGCTTGGCGCCGGCACGATGACAAAGCCCACAGCCAAAACGAGGGTCGCAGTGGAAGCAAACATCATTCCGAGCACGCGCATGTGACTCTCCTCATTGGCTGTCAGCTAATCGCGAGACGTGAAAATCGTGCGAGCTTGTACGGAAGCGGCGTTAAAACGGCGAGGCCGACAGCTTAGCACAGGATTAGATTTCGACAGCAGGGCCCAAATTGCGGCGGCTCGTAAATAATCCAGCCGATTTGCAGCCCTTGCCTATGCTCGCGACATCGCGACAATATGCTGCCATGAGCTGCTGCGATGAAACCACGGCCCGCGTGCCTGGCACCGATTTTTCCCGGCGCTCATTGCTCAAGGGCGCGACAATTGCCGCAAGCGTAATTCCGGCGGCGCAGCCCGGCGTAGCGGTGGCGCAAGGGCGGCAGATCAAGCTCGCTTATTGCAGCCAGCTCTTATGCGGGGTGCCTTATGAAGTCGCGCGCGCCGACGGCTACTTCAAGAACCACGGCCTCGATGTCCAGCTCGTCTACACCCGCGGCGGCAATGCGGCGATGCAGGCGCTGATCGGCGGCGCGGTCGACTATGCAGCGACCGCTTTGGACGTCGCCATGCAAGCCTATGTCAATGTTGGCGCCGATATCCGCCGTTTCGCGGTCACCGGACAGCTGCCGCTGTTCGCCGTCGTTACGGCGCCGAAAACCGCGAGCCAAATTCAATCGATCAAGGATCTTGAGGGCAAGACGGTCGGCATATCGGCGCTCGGCAACGCCGATCACTCTTTGACGCTCTATCTTCTGAAGGAGGCAGGCGCCGACGCCGCGAAAGTGCAGTTTGCGACTATGGGGGTGAATCTTTTCGAGGCGCTGCGTCAGGGTCAGATCGATGCCGGCGTGGTCCAGGAGCCAGCACTGACGTTACTGAAGGGCGCCGGCGCGCGCCTGTTGGTGAATGCGATGGATCCTGAGGACGCCAAGCGCCATCTTGGCGGATCATATGAATTCATGGGTGTCGCAGTCCGGGGCAAAGAGATCCAACAGCGCCGGCCGGAGATGGTGGCGTTGACGCAGGCGTTGACGGATTCGCTCAAGGCGCTGCACGCCATGAGCGGCGAGCAGCTGAGCGCGGCGCTGCCAAAAGAGATGACCACTGGGCTCGACCTCAAAGAGCTCAGCGACATCCTCCAGCGCCATCGCGACGCATTGTATCCGCAAAACGTGAAGATCGATTTGGATGCGGGCAAACGCGTGGAGCAGAGCCTGATCGTCGGCGGCCTTATCAAGCCCGGTGCGAGCATCGCTGGCCTGTACGATACTTCGATTGCCGGAGGCTGAAGCTGCGCGTTCGTGACTTGACGATCTCCTACGGCGGGGAACCGGTTCTTGAGGGGGCGACCCTCACCGTCGAAGACGGCCAGTTCGTCGGCCTGGTCGGGCCTTCCGGCTCCGGCAAGTCGAGTCTCCTGCGCGCTGTGATTGGCTTGCAGCAGCCGCTTTCGGGCAGCGTCGAGACCGGCCTACCGCCTTCCCAGGTCGGGATTTTGTTTCAGGACGATGCGCTTTTGCCGTGGAAAACGGTGCGCGACAATGTCGCGCTCGGCCTCACGTTTAATGGCACCGCGCGCCGAATGGCGCTTGCCGAAGCGGAGGCTTGGCTTGAGCGGCTGGACCTTGCCGGTTTCGGCGATCGCTTTCCCCGGCACTTGAGCGGCGGACAGCGCAAGCGTGCGGCGCTGGCGCAGGTGCTGGCGATGAAGCCGAAACTGATCCTCATGGACGAGCCATTCGCCTCGTTGGATGCGATTGTGCGCGCCCGCGTGGTCAAGGACGTGGTCGCGTTGGTTGAACGCGAAAGGATCAGTGTTCTCCTGGTCACACATGATTTGGAGGAAGCCCTCAGCCTGTCCGATGACATTTATCTCTTATCGCAAGGACCACGCGCGCGCATTACGCAGCACTATACGGTGCCGATTCCACGACCGCGCGATCCGGTCCTTTCGCGCACCCATCCGGCGTTCGCTCCGCTTTATGAACAGCTGTGGGCGGACCTCTCACGTGCAGTGGATCACCGGGCGGAGGCGGCGTGATGGATGTTGGTCCACGCTATACTTCTGCGCGTTATGCCTCTGCACGTTATGCTTGGGCGCGTCAGCTGATTGCTTTCTTGGTTCTGCTCGCGGTCTGGGAAGCGGCAGCACGCGCCGGCATGCTCAACCCTCTGTATTTGCCGAGCCCGAGCCGGATCGGCGCGGCGCTGATGGATCTGTTCTCGGATGGCCGCATTTGGCCGCATCTTGAGGCAACCTTCTCCGCCGCGCTTGGCGGTCTCGCGCTTGGCATTGTTGTCGGCGTGTTCCTCGGGGTCGCCGCAGCCCTCGTGCCAATTATCGCCGAGCTGCTCGAGCCGGTAATGACCGTGCTCAACGCCGTCCCGCGTGTGATCTTGGCGCCGCTGTTTGTGATCTGGCTCGGTATCGGCTTGGCTTCAAAGATCGCACTGTCGTTCATTCTGGTAGCGGTGCTGATCTTTTTCACCGTGTTCACCGGAATCCGGCAGGTAGACCGCAGAATCGTCGAGCGCGTCATCACGCTGGGCGGCAATCGCTGGGCGCTCGTGCGGCATGTCTATCTGCCCTCGGTCACGGCCTGGGTCTTGAGTAACCTCAAGATCGCGGTCGGCTTCGCCTTCACCGGCGCGCTGGTAGGCGAGTTCGTCGCGGCGACGCACGGCCTCGGCTATCTGCTGTCCTTCGCGCAGAGCACCTACAACGCCGCATTGATGTTTGCCCTGATTGTTCTGATCCTGTTAGTTGTATTGCTCATCTTTGCTGTTGCCGGCCGCCTGGAGAAATATCTGTTGCGCTGGAACTAAGCGTTATTCGCGGCCATGCATATTTTGCTTAATGGCCCCGAACTGACCTTACGCGACGCCGCTATGTAGTCGCTATCGAGAGCAAAGCGGAAGTAACGCGGACGTGGCCCGACGACCGTTGTTGACCTACAACGGAAGTTGAGCGTCCGGTTTTTGATGCACAACCTCAACGGTGACGACGGAGTAATACGTCCTTGGCCTCATTGATACGGGCCGCGAGATACGTCGTCCCTCCTTGGTCGGGATGCAGTTTCTTTATGAGGGACCGGTGCGCGCGGCTGATCTCCTCCGTGCTCGCCCCGGGCTGAATGCCAAGGATCTGATAAGCCTCCTCTTCGGTCATTTTACCAGCGCCGCCCCGTCGCGCCCCGGCGCCGGCACCAGCATCATGCTGCGCGTTTTCACGCCAGCCGGGCTCCCTGCGGTCAAGATAGGCTGCCAGTAAATCGCGGCTGTCGTTGTCGATTTCGCTTAACAATTTTATCAGTGTTGCTCGGTCCAACGCGTCGAGCGAAGCGTCTTGATAGCTGCCTGCGAGAACACGTCCGTGCATTCTGCCGGTGTCATGATCGAGTTCCATTTCAAGGAAGGCGGTCCGTACACGCGACACCTGCCCCGCGCTTCTTTGTGTTCGGGCCCAAAAAGGGGCGGGCCAAAAGGACGTCCAGCCCAGTAATCCCAGTCCGAAGGCGCCGACCGGTATGGCCACTGCGATCTCGCCGCGAAACAGCAGAAATGCGGCAAGCAGCACCGCGCCGCCGCCGCCGACCCCACGCAACACGCGCGCCACTTGCTTGGGATCGGACTTGGAAAAGGCAACGGCGGCCCACAGCAACAGGAGAAGGATCACAACCCCGAGCAGAAACGCCGGCATGTTTACTTCAGTTGCTCGATTAGCCTTGTAGCGCCGGCGCCATGCGTTTTGAGATCCGCAAGGGCTTGAAGTCCGCCAGCGGCATAAGCTGCGGCTGCGCGGAGAAGCTCAGCGAGTTCGTGCGCAGCGCCCGGTGCAAAACGGCAGAACGCTCCATGTGTGAGGCGGGCAATCTCGCGGAAAGCCTGTTCACAGACTCGATCGTAACCTTCCTGAAACATCAACGCCTTCACGTTGCGCAACCCAAGCTCTCCGGCGCGGGCGCATAATTCGTCGAGCGATTCCTCCATCGCATCGCCAATAAAGACCAATACCGCGACTTTGCCGCTCTCGTTTTCGCGCCGAGCATGGGCCAGAACCTTGGCAATCTGGGTATGGCCGCCACGGCAGTCGATGCCCGACATCAAGGCGCCAAGCCGATCCGGTTCAGCAATCCAGGAGGAGGCACGGCATTCCGCTAAGCCGCGATAATAGACGAGCTGGATGTCGAGACCACCGACGGACGCCGCCTCGCGGAACATCTCCGCCTGCAACTCACAAGCCTGATCCCATGTGGGTTGCCGACTCATCGTAGCGTCGAGGGCAAAGATCAGCCGCCCGCGCTGCCCCGCTTTGGCGCCAGGGCTAAGCGCTTTGACCTCACCGAGAAAACGATCGAGCTCAGCGCGCGGCGAGATGGCCGGAGCCGAACTGGTATGATTGCCCTGAGGTTGGGCTGGGAGCGAAGTTTCCTCGGACCGGTGCTTGCCCATCGTGAGTGCCTAACCTCGGGCTATAAGGTGGTCCTCTCCGGCAAAAGACGCAATGGCTCGCACAGCGAGTGTCAGTCAGCGCGGTGCAACGATGGGTCCGGTGTTGGGTGATCAGCGGAAGTGATTGGAGCGCGCACGAAATGACGCGGATGGGTTGCTATATCCGCAGCGGAAGTGTCAGTACCGGCTGAGGACTTCTCGGCTTGGCCTATTCCAAACGCGTAACTACGGCGAGGCGTTTGATCTCGCGGTTGAGATAGGCCTGCAGGAAAACGTCATAATTCTTAAAGGACACGCAGCCATTTGAATCGCCATTCGGCCCGAGCATGTAAGTGTGCGCCAGGAGGCCGGTCCGGCCAAAGGCTTTCTCTTCGTCTTGGGGAATCATCCGGAGCGCACGCACCCCGTGGAACAGTCCTTCCCGCAGTTGGAGATCGTAGATGTTTGGTGGGGTGACGCCGTGCATTCGTTCGTCCGCGTGGCGCGGATCGTCGAGCCGGCTGCCGAGGCCCGAATGCGCCTCGAGCTGAGTGCCGTCCGGCATGTAAACGATGTGAGCGGAAATATCATAAACGGCGGTAAATCGA
>JBASAH010000203.1:0-8179 GCA_049650505.1 Xanthobacteraceae bacterium | reverse complement strand
CTCCGGCACTGCGCCGACCGCGCGCACCATGTCAGCCTGTTCGATGTAGAAATTATTTTTAACCGCGCCGCTCGGCACGTCTCCGGCCAGCACCAAGAGCGGCGTCCGGCTTTTTGCCGCTTCGCCGATTCCGGTCAGGGCATTGGTCAGCCCCGGCCCCGAATGCACGCTCACTAGCGTCAGTTCGCCCGTCGCCTTGGCATAGGCGTCCGCCATACTCGCGGCATTACACTCGTGGCGGGCGGAAATGAGCTCAACGCCAGACTCCGCCAGCGCGTGCGAGATTTTGAAATTGGCGGTACCGAGCAAGGCAAAGCAGCGCCGGGCGCCATAACGGGCGAGGTCGCCGGCGACGACGCTTGCGACAATAGGGTTGCCGCTCATGATTTAGAGCACTCCGGCTTCGTGAAAAACCCTTACAATCCAAAGTCATAATACACAGCCGAAGCGCGGCTGGAAGGCGCGCCTTCGCCGTGCGGGTGAGCGCTGCAGCAAAGCTTTAACATTTGAACATTTAAGCTTGAAATAATCTCCTCCGAGTGCCATTGTTATCGTGGTTGTTATGGTGGCATTCGCATGAAAATCGCTTGTCTTGGCGGCGGCCCGGCCGGGCTTTATTCGGCAATCAGCATCAAGCTGCGCAACGCCGCGCATGACGTGACCGTATTCGAACGCAACCGGCCTGACGATACGTTCGGCTGGGGCGTGGTGTTTTCCAACGAGACGTTCGACAACATCACGGCCAACGATCCGGCCAGCGCGCAAGCGATTCGCGAGCATTTCGCTTATTGGGATGATATCGCCGTCAATTATCGCGGCGAAAGAATTGTTTCGACCGGTCACGGCTTTTGCGGCATCGCGCGCAAAACGCTGCTGCTGTTGTTACAAGAACGCGCCAGGGAACTGGGCGCGAACTTATGTTTTCAAAACGAGGTTGGCAACGCCGGCGCGCTCGCCAAGGAATACGACCTGGTGATTGCTGCGGACGGCTTGAACTCGAAGACGCGCGGTGAATTCGCGCAAGTGTTCAAACCGGCGATCGATCTGCGCAAAAACAAATTTGTCTGGCTCGGCACCCACCAGAAATTCGACGACGCCTTTACTTTTATTTTCGAAGAAACCGAACATGGCTGGGTTTGGGCGCATGCTTATCAATTCGATTCCGACACTGCGACCTTCATTATCGAGTGTTCGGAGGCGACTTGGCGCAAGTTCGGCTTCGCCACTATGACTCAGGAACAATCGTGCCGGACCTGTGAGCGCATTTTCGCCAAATATCTCGGCGGCCACCAGCTGAAGTCGAACGCAACGCATTTGCGCGGTTCGGCCTGGCTGAATTTCCCGCGGGTGCTGTGCGAGACGTGGTCGCATGAAAATATCGTGCTGATGGGGGATGCCGCGGCCACCGCGCATTTCTCGGTCGGCTCAGGAACTAAGCTTGCGATGGAGAGCGCGATCTCGATGGCCGACTATCTCGCCAGCGAGCAAACTCTGGAAGCAGCCTTTGCCAAATATGAGGATGCGCGCCGCACCGAAGTCCTGCGCCTGCAATCGGCCGCGCGCAATTCGCTCGAATGGTTCGAGGACGTCGAGCGCTATCTGCATCTCGATCCAGTGCAATTCAATTATTCGCTGCTGACGCGTTCGCAGCGTATCAGCCACGAAAACTTGCGGCTGCGCGACCGCGATTGGCTGGAAGGCGCCGAGGCCTGGTTTCAGCGGCTCGCCGGCGCCGGAGACAATAAGGTCCGCCGCCCGATGTTCGCGCCGTTCCAGTTGCGCGACATGCGGCTGAAGAACCGCATCGTCGTGTCGCCGATGGCGCAATACAAAGCCGTCGATGGTTGCCCGACCGATTGGCATCTTGTCCATTACGGCGAACGCGCCAAGGGTGGCGCCGGCCTGGTTTGCATCGAGATGACCTGCGTGAGCCCGGAAGGACGGATCACGCCCGGCTGCACGGGAATGTATGCGCCCGTGCACGAGCGCGCGTGGAAGCGCATTGTCGATTTCGTTCACGCCGAGACGGACGCAAAAATCTGCTGTCAGCTCGGGCATTCCGGCGCCAAAGGTTCGACCCAGCTCGGCTGGGAGGAAATGGATGCGCCGCTCAATTCCGGCAATTGGCCGGTGATGGCCCCGTCGCCGATCGCCTGGTCGGAGCGCAACCAGCGCGCCCGCGCCATGGATCGCGGCGATATGGATCGCGTGCGCGATCAATTTGTTGCGTCGGCGGAAATGGCGGCGCGCGCCGGGTTCGACATGCTCGAAATCCATTGCGCGCACGGCTACCTGTTATCGTCTTTCATCACGCCGTTGACGAATTGGCGCACCGACGAATACGGCGGCTCGCTTAAGAACCGCATGCGCTATCCGCTGGAAATCTTCCATGCGGTCCGGGACGCGTGGCCGGCGGAGAAGCCGATTTCGGTGCGCATTTCGGCCAGTGACTGGGTCGGCGCCGAGGGCATCGAGCCGCGCGATGCGGTCGAAATCAGCCGCCTGCTGCAAGAGGCCGGGGTCGACATTTGCGACGTGTCGGCGGGTCAGACTTCGATTCGAGCGCGGCCGGTCTACGGCCGCATGTTCCAAACGCCGTTCTCCGATCGTATCCGCAACGAGACCGGTATCGCCACCATGGCGGTCGGCAATATTTACGACCCGGATCACGTCAACTCGATTCTGATGGCCGGCCGCGCCGATCTCGTCTGCCTGGCGCGGCCGCATCTCGCCAATCCTTATTGGACGCTGCACGCCGCAGCGAGGCTTGGCGATCGCGGCGAGGCGTGGCCGCCGCCCTATTATGCCGGCCGCGATCAGCTTTACCGGCTCTCGGGCGGCGGCGAGCCGGCGCCGAGCGCGGTCTGACCATGCGAAGCCTTGCCGGCAAACACGCACTCGTCACCGGCGGGGGCACCGGGATTGGCGCCGCCATTGCATTGTCGCTGGCGCAAGCCGGCGCAACGGTCACGATTTGTGGCCGGCGCATTGCTGAGCTGAAAGCGAGCGCCGCGCGCCACGATAACATTCATATGCAGGTGGCCGATGTCACCGATGAAGGCTCACTGCGCCAGCTTTATCGCGATGCGCAGGCGGCGCGCGGCAGTTTCGCCATTGTTATCGCCAATGCCGGCACGGCGGAGAGCGCGCCCGCGGAGGAGATTTCCCGGGCGCTGTGGGACCAGATTATCGCCGTCAATCTGACTGGCGCATTTCTTTCGGTACAGCCCGCACTTAGTGTAATGCGCGAGCAGAAATGGGGACGCATCGTCTTTATTGCCTCGACTGCTGGGCTAAAAGGCTACGCTTATGTAGCGCCTTACGTCGCCGCCAAACATGGCGTGGTCGGTCTCGCCCGCGCCCTGGCAATCGAAACCGCAAAGGCCGGCATTACGGTGAACGCGATATGCCCCGGCTTTGCCGAAACGCCAATGCTGGAGCGGGCGGTCGATCGTATCGTTGCCGCGAGCAAACACAGCGAAGGCGAAACGCGCAACGCACTTGAGGCCAATAATCCGCAGGGACGTTTCATCAAGCCCGAGGAAGTGGCCGATGCGGTCACGTGGCTGTGCGCCGGGGACAGCGCTGCGATTACCGGTCAGGCGATTTCGGTCTCGGGAGGCGAAACATGGTGACGAAGCCGTCCGCCGTCGCGACTTACAGGGAGAACGGCAGAACAATCGAGCGCAAGGCGCGGCTGCGGCTGTGGATCCGGCTTCTGCGCACCAGCCGCTTTATCGAGGGCGTGATCCGCGAACGGCTGAAGCGGCAATTCAATGCGACCTTGCCGCGTTTCGACGTGATGGCGGCGCTGTACCGCAAGCCCGACGGCATGTTGATGAGCGAGATAGCGCGGTTTCTGATTGTGTCGAACGGCAATATCACCGGCATCGTCGATCGGCTGGTGGCCGAAGGCTTCGTCGCCCGCTCGCGTCGCAATGGCGACCGCCGCACCTCGTTTATCACGCTGACGCGGCGCGGCCGCGCCGCCTTCGCGGCAATGGCCGCCGCCAATGAACGCTGGATCGACGAACTCTTGAGCGGCATTTCGTTGCGCGATGCCGAGCACTTGTCCGCAAAGCTGAAATCGTTCCGGAGCGACTGGGAGGGCGAAGCATGACATCGATGCAAGGTTTTAAGCCTTCGCACTTCCTGTGGCGTGTGGACGGCGCGGTGGCGGCAATCAAACTCAACAGGCCGGAGCGCAAGAATCCGCTGACCTTCGATTCTTATGCTGAATTGCGCGACACTTTTCGCAATCTCGTTTATGCCGACGACGTCCACGCTGTCGTCTTCCTGCCGAACGGTGGCAACTTTTGCTCGGGCGGCGACGTCCACGAGATTATCGGGCCGCTGGTCGGGATGGACATGAAACAGTTGCTTGCCTTCACGCGCATGACCGGCGACCTCGTCAAGGCGATGCTTCATTGCGGCAAGCCGATTATTGCCGCCGTCGACGGGGTGGCGGCTGGTGCCGGCGCTATTATTGCCATGGCGGCGGATCTGCGCCTCGCCACGCCGCAGGCGCAGGTTTCGTTCTTGTTCAACCGCGTCGGGCTTGCCGGCTGCGACATGGGCGCGTGCGGGATATTGCCGCGCATCATTGGACAGGGCCGCGCCGCCGAGCTGTTATTCACCGGCCGCGCGATGAGCGCGCAGGAAGGTGAGCGGTGGGGCTTTTTCAACAGAATTGTTGACGGGCCGTCGCTTGAGGAGGAGGCGCTGACGGTGGGGCGCCGCATCGCTTCCGGTCCGACTTTTGCCAATGGCATCACCAAGACACAGCTCAATCAGGAATGGTCGATGAGCCTCGATCAGATTATCGAGGCCGAAGCGCAAGCACAGGCGATCTGCATGCAAACCAATGATTTCGAGCGTGCCTACCGTGCATTCGTCGCCAAACAGAAACCGGTCTTTGAGGGAAACTAGTGGACAAGACTTTCCTCGCCTGGCCATTCTTCGAGCAACGCCACCGCGCGCTCGCCGCTGGGGTCGAATCCTGGTGCGCATCGAACCTTCCGTGCGCGGATGCCGATGTCTATGCGGCTTGCCGCGATCTAGTCCGCAAGCTCGGCCGTGACGGTTGGCTCAAGCATACCGCGCCCGATCCCGACTCCGCCGCGCTGCTCGACGTGCGCGCGCTCTGTCTCATTCGCGAAACGCTAGCACGGCACAATGCGCTTGCCGATTTCACTTTTGCCATGCAGGGACTCGGTGCAGGCCCGATCAGTCTGTTCGGCAATGCCGACCAGCGGCGCTGGCTGGCGCACACGCGAAGCGGCGAGACGATCGCCGCTTTTGCGCTGACCGAGCAGAAATCGGGCTCCGATGTCGCCAATATCGTCACCAAGGCCACTCGCGACGATGATGGCTACGTCTTGAATGGCGAAAAAACCTGGATCTCAAATGGCGGCATCGCCGATCTCTACGTCGTCTTTGCCCGCACTGGCGAAGCCCCGGGTGCGAGGGGAATCTCCACCTTCATCGTTCCTGGCGATATTGCGGGACTTTCGGTCGCCGAGCGCCTCGATGTGATCTCGCCGCATCCTTTGGCGCGCATCATGTTCGATAATGTGCGGGTGCCCGCGACCTCGATGGTTGGCGCGCCCGGCGATGGCTTTAAGATCGCGATGGCGACACTCGACGTGTTCCGCGCGACCGTCGCCGCCGCCGCGCTCGGCTTTGCCCGGCGCGCGTTTGATGAGACGCTCAAGCGTGTGCGGGACCGCCGGATGTTCGAGGGCACGCTCGCCGACTTGCAATTGGTGCAGGGCGCGATCGCCGAAATGGCGCTCGATATCGATGCCGCGGCTTTATTGGTCTATCGCGCCGCCTGGGCCAAGGACGGCGGCGCAGCGCGGGTCACGCGTGAAGCCTCGATGGCAAAATTGTTCGCCACCGAGCGCGCGCAGCGGGTGATCGATAAAGCAGTGCAGCTTCATGGCGGCGACGGGGTCCGGCGCGGTCATATCGTCGAACGGTTGTACCGGGATATCCGGGCGCTGCGCATTTACGAGGGCGCGTCCGAGGTTCAGAAAGTCATTATCGCACGGCAGATGCTTGCGGGAGCGTGATCATGGCTACGCCTTCGCTCGGCCGATCGGCCCACACCGATACTTTCACACGGGACAACCTTCCGCCGGCGCAGCAATGGCCCGAGATTTTGCTCACCGGTTTCGACTATCCGGAGGAGCTCAACGCGGCGGTCGAATTGACGGACCGCATGGTGACGCGCGGCTTCGGCGATTATGTCGCGCTAATCGGCAATGGCCGCCGCCGCACTTACAAGGAACTCTCCGACTGGACCAATCGGATCGCCCAGGCCCTGGTCGAGGACTTCGGAATAAAGCCGGGCAACCGCATTCTCATCCGTTCCGCCAACAATCCGGCTTTGGTGGCATGCTGGCTGGCGGCGACCAAAGCCGGCGCGGTGGTCGTCAACACCATGCCGATGCTGCGCGCCGGCGAATTGGGCAAGATCGTCGACAAGGCCGAGGTGACGCTGGCGCTCTGTGACACCAGGCTGATGGATGAGATTGTCAATTGCGCCAAGACCAGCAAACACCTCAAGCAGGTGATCGGTTTTGATGGCACCGCGAACCACGACGCGGAGCTAGACCGCATTGCGTTGAGCAAGCCGGTGACATTCAATGCCGTGAAGACCGGGCGCGATGACGTGGCGCTGCTGGGGTTCACTTCCGGCACCACCGGCGAGCCGAAGGCGACCATGCATTTTCATCGCGATCTCCTGATCGTCGCTGACGGTTACGCCAAGGAGATTCTCTCGGTCACCCCCGACGACATATTTGTCGGCTCGCCGCCGCTCGCCTTCACCTTCGGGCTGGGTGGACTCGCAATCTTTCCGTTGCGCTTTGGCGCCACCGCGACGCTCCTGGAAAACGCCTCGCCGGCAAACATGATCGAGATCATCGAGACCTATAAAGCGACCGTCTCGTTCACGGCCCCGACCGCCTATCGCGCCATGCTCGGCGCGATGCATGAGGGCGCGGATTTGTCTTCGCTGCGCGTCGCGGTATCCGCGGGCGAGACGCTGCCGGCCCCGGTATTCAATGAATGGATGGGCAAAACCGGCAAGCCCATTCTCGATGGCATCGGTTCGACCGAGATGCTGCACATATTCATTTCCAACCGGCTCGGCGATGCGGCGCCCGGCTCGACTGGAAAGCCGGTGATCGGATACGAGGCCAAGATCGTCGGTGACGACATGAAAGAAAAGCCGCGCGGCGAGGTCGGCAAGCTCGCCGTACGCGGCCCTACCGGCTGCCGTTATCTCGCCGACGAGCGGCAACACGCATATGTGCGCGACGGCTGGAATCTGACTGGCGACGCGTTCTCGCAAGACGAGAAAGGCTATTTCCATTTTGCCGCGCGCACCGACGATATGATCATTTCGTCGGGCTACAACATCGCCGGGCCGGAAGTGGAGGCGGCGCTGTTGTCACATCCGGACGTCAAGGAATGCGCGGTCATCGGCGTGCCCGACGATGAGCGCGGCCAAATTGTCCAAGCGCATGTCGTGCTCAACGACGGCGCCACCGCGAGCGCGGAATGCATCAAGCGGTTACAGGATCACGTCAAGGCGACGATCGCGCCGTTCAAATATCCGCGGTCGGTTAAATTCATCGACGCGCTGCCGAAAACCCAGACCGGCAAGATCCAGCGGTTTCGGCTCCGTCACAGCGAGACATGAGGAGTACATAAGTGGCGGGCCCACACACATTTCTTCATCCCCATAGCTGGCGGCCGAGTAAGGGCTTCAGCAATGGGGTGGTCGCGCAAGGGCGTACGGTCTTTCTCGCCGGCCAGGTCGGCTGGAACGCCGAGCAGCGATTCGAAAGCGGAGATTTCATCGCTCAGGCGCGACAGGCGCTAGCCAATATCGTCACGCTTGTTCAGGAAGCCGGCGGGCGCGCGGAGCACATCACCCGGCTGACCTGGTTCATCCTCGACAAGCAAGAATATCTGTCCCGGCAGCGCGAATTGGGCGAGGTGTATCGCAGTGTCATAGGCAAGCACTTTCCTGCCATGACGCTGGTGCAAGTGGGAGCGCTCGTCGAAGACGAGGCGAAGCTCGAGATCGAGGCGACCGCGGTCGTGCCGGACTAACTGCGACCGATCGCCTTGGCCGACGCCTCAGTGATAGAGCTCCAGTTCGGGT